>NZ_JBLWMW010000007.1:292-120956 GCF_048515945.1 Pseudoalteromonas 'SMAR' | reverse complement strand
TATCATTCCTCTTTTGTATATTCTAGTGAAATGACACAGATTTCTAAACACTACCTAGCAAACCAATTTAATAGCTTTGCTGATGTCGACTGAGTTTGATTAACCATAAGTGTCTCTTTGTCTAAGCGTGAAACGCTTCATTACATTTTTGTGTCAGCGCGCATTTAAACACCCAATTGTTACAGTTATATTTCACTTTTAAGAAAACCGTTGAGCTTGGCCATTTTTTGCACTGCGGCAATAAGCTAACAGCTGATGATGTCGTTTATATGACTGATTTTATTGAAAAGGGTGACCACTTTCACAAATCAAATAAAAACAAAAAAATGGCGTCCATATTTACTCCATGTTTGCGTTTTACTCTTTTGTATATCTAAATGCACACAGTGTTGTCATCATGCCAATTGTTATCTTGCTTATTAGCTTCATCTGTAGCGCAGCCATTGCCTCCGAGCAACTTGAAGCACAGTTTCAACCGTTATCACACTCAGAGCTACAAAATACAGTGCAATTACAACCAAATCAGGCGATTGAACTGCTATCCGAAATAAACACCAAGTCAGCCTTTATTACGGGTCAAGATTACCAATGGACCTTGATTAAGCGCAGCGATATAGCGCACTATGACAATGCAACGTTAGCGTTTGGCTTCTCACGTTTACCCTGGTTGGACATTATTGCAATTCAAGATGGCGAAATTATTGCTCGCCAAGAAATGGACCCCTTTGCCAATTTCTCAGAGCGTAAAATTGTCGCACCACTGTTTTACTTACCATTGCAATCATGGTTCTTACAGGCAGACGCCGTGTTGCTTCGCTATCAAACTTTTGCAAATGCCACAGCAGCGCTGACAATCCATGAAAAGCAGTAACTGCAACAGCAAATTGCCCAGAGCTTGATCAGCAATACTGCGCTTGCAGGGGTAATATTTGCGGTGCTGTTGATGGTATTCATTAATTTTATATTTAATCGCAATAACACCAACCTGTACTATTGTATTTGGACAGCACTGTTTTTGTTCATTGTACTGGATATGTCAGGACTTACCTTTCAGTATTTATGGCCACAACACGGCTTATTTGCCTGTGTTTTTAGTCTAACTTTGATGACCATAGCCCCAGTTTTCCATCTGTTGTTTATTAATGCCTTCTTACAACTAAAAAAACATCAAACCACCTTATGGCAGCTGTATCGTCTTTTTTGTCTGTTGTATGTGCTACTTATTCCTATTGCTTTTTACAAACAATCGGTCAGTTATAATTTAGTGTTAAGCTTATTAGTGATCCCACTATTGCTGGTAACGGCAGTGTGGGCTTGGCAACAACAGGCCCCCGGAAGTAAAACCTTTGCTTTTAGCCTGATTAACCACGTTATTTTTGTCAATATCATCGCCATCGGTAGTGCCACATGGTCGGGCTTTGGCGATGTGGCCACCATCACCGGCGCAATCAAAATCGGTTACTTTATTGAGGTGATGTTGTTTTCTCTGGCCTTAGCTCAACAGCACAACTCAGTGAGAAATAAACTCATCAATACGCTGCAGACCAAAGTAAACTTATTACAGCAATCAGTGAAAACGCAAAAACAGTTTAGCAAACGCAGCACGCAGGCCCTGCAGCATACTGAAACACGTCTATTTACCGACTTATCCCACGAGTTAAGAACGCCATTAACGGTAATGAAAGTACAAGTTGAGTCGTTGCAATACAATGTGGTGGAAAATGTCGAAGCCAGTTATGACAAGTTAATGGCTAAAATTGATGAATTAAACGGCTTTATTAACCGCTTGATGCTGGTGGCGGACAACCAACAGTTAACGACGTTGCTTTGTTTAAAGCGAGTTTGTGCTGAGGAGTTAAGCAATAACCTCTACGCCCAAACAGTGACCATTTTCCCCAAAGGGCAAAAGCAATTTAAGCTGGTCGTGAATAATACACCACATACCTATGTTAACGTTGACTTGGATTACATCGCCAATTGTGTGATTGAAATCTTATCTAAAGCCATTAAGCATGGTGGTGAGCACATATCGGTAACACTCAGCTGTTTAACCACAGCGGATAAATTTATCATTGCCATAGAAGATAAATTGACTCAAGTTTCTTATGAGGCACATCAAAAACTGTTTTCGCCATTGTTCAATGCCGACTTAATCTCAAGCTCTGGGATCAACAAAGACACCATAGGCATGGCCATGTGTAAAAAAATCATCGCCGTCCATGACGGCATAATTACATCGAAAGACAGTCGACAAGGTGGCTTATATATTGAAATTCAATTGCCTCTGATGCGCCAAAGTGCCTGTGCTTGAGCCAATGACTTTGCCAAATCGACTGCTATCTTATACACTGCGCGACAAATCAGTAGCCGGCTTCACGCAGTGGCTATACTGAAGAGGTATTTTATTAATCGCCACGGGTAGGTAGCGCAAATGAGCTTCTGGCAAGAAAAAACGTTAGCACAGATGAATCAACAAGAATGGGAAGCCATTTGTGATGGTTGCGGTAAATGCTGTCTGCATTCGTTTATTGATAGCGACCAAGAAGACGATGACGACTTTTCCAGTACCGACTTTTTACGGGAAGGAGAGGAGCTGTTATACACCGACGTGATTTGCCAGTATAACGATCCTGCTACTTGTGGGTGTGCCCGCTATAGCGAACGGCAACGTTTAGTGCCAAGTTGTGTGCAATTAACCAAAGAAAACCTCAAAGACATCTTTTTTATGCCCAACAGCTGCAGTTATCGCCGCCTTCATGAAGGCAGGGGCTTGGCTAGTTGGCACCCTCTGAATAATAATGGCTCAAAACAAGCGATGATAGCTGCTGGGATCAGCGCTCATGGCAAAACCACATCTGAACTGGACGTCGATTTAGAAACTCAATTTGAAAGCCATATTGTCGAGTGGCCGAAACACGATTGCGATTAACCTTATTCCCGCTGTTCTTGAGCGCTAACTAAGTCAACGCATCCAATTAACCATTGTCATCACAGGCAAGTACCATATCAGCCTGCATTTTTGACTAGACTCACTATTTAGACCTTTTCTAGTTCGTTATCTTTAGTAACTACTATCACAGCTGACTGTATGAGCAACGTATTTAACGATTAATCACTTAATGAAACGCCAAGAGCTTAGGAACGTTCCAAAAGAACAATTGTGACTTTCATGTAACACTGTGTAGAATCAAGGTGAAGAATCCAATGGAGTTACTCTTGTGAGCGAAATAAACACACAACAATCATTCGCAACCAGTGGCAATAATGAAAATAACAATTATCGTCTGCCACTCATTGCGATGACAACCCTGTTTTTCCTATGGGGTTTTATCACTGTTCTTAATGATGTCTTAATTCCACGCCTTAAAGGTGTGTTTGATTTAAGCTACACCGAAGCCATGCTTATTCAGTTTTGCTTCTTTAGTGCTTACTTTATCGTTTCTTTACCAGCAGGCTATTTAGTAAAGCGCTTTGGCTATAAAAATGGCGTGTTAAGCGGCTTGATCATTGCGTCACTGGGGTGTTTAATGTTTTATCCAGCCGTGGTGGTGCATGAATACTGGTTGTTCCTCTCTGCTTTATTTGTCTTAGCGGCAGGGGTGACCATTTTGCAAGTCTCAGCCAACCCATACGTAGCCGCACTGGGCGACCCCAAAACCGCTTCCAGTCGACTCAACTTAGCGCAAGCGCTGAATTCTCTCGGTACCACCGTAGGACCCATTGTTGGTGGCTTCTTGTTATTTGGTGCGGCAGGCTCTTTGACCGTGGATGCAGCCACAGCTGACTCAGTGAAGATCCCTTACTTAATGCTCGCTGCAGCGTTACTTACCATTGCTATTGTTTTTGCATTTTTGAAACTGCCGGTTATCAAAGAGCACAATGAAGCGAGCGAATGTAAAGCGCAAAATCATAGCCTCTTGGAAGCTCCTCACTTAGTTATGGGAGTTGTTGGTATTTTCTGCTACGTAGGTGCTGAAGTCGCCATTGGTAGCTTTTTAGTTAACTATTTCGCCGATCCGAATATTGCTGGGTTAGAAGAGCATGCTGCAGCTAAACTTATTGGTTATTATTGGGGTGGAGCAATGGTTGGCCGTTTCATTGGTTCAGCTGTACTTAAAACCGTAGCCCCATCTAAAGCTGTGGCGTTTAACGCTGTCAGTATTATCCTATTATTGCTCTTAACCATGAGCTCAAGTGGTAATATTGCCCTTATTTCCGTATTGGCAATTGGTTTATTCAACTCAATTATGTTCCCTACCATCTTCTCTATTGCCATCGAAGGCCTAGGCTCACTCACTAGTAAAGGCTCGGGCTGGCTTTGCCTAGCCATCGTTGGTGGTGCTTTGGTGCCTTTACTACAGGGGGTTGTGGCTGATAATTTTGGTATTCAAATTAGCTTTTTAGTACCTCTGGTGTGCTATATCTATATCGCTTGGTATGGCCTCAATGTAGTTAAGCTGTCGCAACTATGGCAGCAAAAACTCGGCTAACAAAGACTGTAAACCAACTTAGTTAAAAGGTGAGCTCAGCTCACCTTTTTTATTGCCGTAAAAGTAATGACCCCAAACACTTTAAATGGTTATAAACCAAACCCTGAATACGTATTCATGTTAAAATATCGCAAAGTCAATAGGAACGTTCCAATGAAGTAAGCAATAAACTAGTTCAGCAACTGAGGTAAAAATAGTCGTTTGTTAAGCAACATCAAAACCTAACTAAACTTTTCAGTTATCAAGTCGATAAACAAAGACAATGACCATAATATTTGGTACAAGTGGTATTAAATCGCATTAACAGCACACGCAGCTCGTTTAGATGTGCAGATAATATAACTCTCTGAACCGTTTTTTTGATTGTTGGGCAATCTTCAAACGCTCGTCAAAATCAGGTTCGACACTAACGCATGCAGGATCGGAATGTTTAAAGCGCTCAAATTTACAACTAAGGTTACCGTAGCCGCCTCGCTGGTATTAGTACTCGTTCTTGGCTTGTTCACCGTAAATAACTTCTTGGTTATGCGTGATCAAACGCAAACTCGTTTAACCTTGGTGCTGCAAGAAATTTCCAGCTCGGTATCACAAAACATCGCCAATTGGCTTAACTCACGATTAGACATTGTGGTTTCGGTGGCCGAAGGACACCAAGGCAACGACAGTCTTGAACAAGTGAGGCGCCGGCTCAAAACCGCCGATCAAGCGGGTGACTTCAAAAATGTGTACATTGGTACTCAAGATGGCACCTTTATTCTTGATGACCCAAGTATTGTGCTACCCAGTGACTTTAATGCCACAACAAGGCCTTGGTATCGTTTAGCGCAGCAGAAACAAGATACCGCTTTCACTGCGCCATACATCGACGTTACCACCAATGAATTTACCATTTCGGCTGTGGTGCCAATTAAGCAACAAGGTCGTTTTGCCGGTGTCGCTGGTGGCGATATCGACATGAGTACCATCACTAAGATAATCAATGAAATCGATTTCCTTGGCTTTGGTTATGCCTTTTTGTTAGATGGTTCCGGTAAAATTCTTAGCCATCCTAATACTCAATTAAATGACAAACCCATGACCGAGCTGTTTGGCAGCAAATTAGCTTTGAATCGCGAATTCAGCGAACTTGAAATTGATGGTCAAGAGAAACTGGTTTCCTTTGTGCGCATGAAAGGCATTAAAAACGTCGATTGGTACCTAGGGGTGGTGATCAATAAAGAAATCGCTTATTCGTCTGTTTCGTCGTTCCGCAATATGGCGGCTATTTATATGCTGCTTGGGGTGATTGCCATTGTCGCCATGCTGCAATTCTTATTACGCTATTTAATGCGACCTATGTATAACTTAACCGCAGCCATTAAAGACATTGCCCAAGGGGAGGGGGATTTAACGCGGCGCTTAGAAATCGACAATCAAGATGAATTTGGTGAACTATCGGATTACTTTAATCAGTTTGTTGATAAAATTCATGGCTCTATAACCCAGGTGAAAGACACCACAGTCACACTTGAAAATGTGGTTAACAGTCTGGTGGCGCAAACACAAGATACTCTGTCAATGTATACTGACCAATCCAAGCGCACTGACAGTGTCGCCACCGCTATTAATCAATTATCCTCCAGCGCTCAGGAAATTTCTGGTAACGCCAACCATGCTTCGGAACTGGCCAGCAGTGCAAACCGCTTATCGGTGGAAAGCCAAAATGCCCTCACGGAAAACATCAATGAGATAGCGGCCTTAACGGATAAAATGTCGCAAGCACAGGAAACCTTAGATGGCCTAGATAAATTATCCGGCAGCATTGGCCAAGTACTGGAAGTAATAAAAGGCGTCAGTGAACAAACCAATTTGTTAGCACTTAATGCCGCTATTGAAGCCGCAAGAGCTGGAGAGGCCGGTCGCGGCTTTGCTGTGGTGGCCGATGAAGTGCGACAACTTGCTCAGCGCACCCAAGAGTCCACCCAAGAAATCGAAGACACCATTGTTAAATTGCAGCAAGGCTCTGCTTCAGCGGTAACAGTGATGAAAGCCAGTCTTGAAGATTCGGCTCGCAGTGCCGATCGCGCCAATGCCTCTGGTCAGAAAATGCATGAAGTCAGCAACTCCATCGATGCCATTGATGGGGTTAACCATGCAGTGGCCAGTGCCACCAACGAGCAGAGCTCGGTGATCCAATCTTTAGATAGCGACATTCATCACATTAGCGATTTAAGCGCACAAGGCAGTAACAACCTGAAAGCCACTTTGGATGAATGTAAGTCCCTAAAACAGCAATTTGATGAACTAGAACAAATGGTACTTAAATTCCGAGTATAACGAGTGCAAACGCTCACTAAGCCGCTTTAACAAAAGCGGCTTTTTTGTGATCATTTTATGACAAATACCTCTAACCCTAGTTCATCTTTGAATAATCTCACCATAAAACAAACACTTAAGCTATAGTTGTATTTTTTATTACAAGCGTAATATTAACGACATGTAAGCGCAACACGGTTGTCATGTTCGCTCTTTAGACTGCCCTCAGTTTTTAGCAACTAGCAATAATTTTATAAGGTGTATGCGATGAAGTGCGTTAATCACTTGCTTATAGCAGGTATGCTGGCAACGGCATCAGCCGGTGCAAACGAATTAAACCAAGTCATGGATAAAAGTGCAGCCATTAATGAGTCTGCAGCAAAAACACAAAGCAAAATCGATGGCATTGCCGATAGCATGCAATCGCGTTTACAGAAATTCAAGACGCTAAATAAAGAGATTGATGGCTTAGCCGTTTATAACGCGCAATTGGATAAGCAGATCCGTAGCCAGCTAGAAGAAATGGCGGCGATTAATGAATCCATGGATCAAGTTTCCGTTATTGAGCGTCAAATCACACCACTAATGCTGCGCATGATTAAAGGCCTAGAGCAATTTGTTGCCCTTGATGTGCCGTTTCTGCCAAAAGAGCGCGCTGAACGCATCAGCCAACTTATTACGTTAATGGACCGCGCTGACATCTCTTCCAGTGAAAAGTTTCGCCGCGTGCTAGAAGCGTATCAGGTTGAAGTCGACTACGGCCGTACCATTGAAGCCTATACCGCATTGCTTGATTTGAATGGTCAAGAACGTGAAGTCGACTTCCTGCGCATTGGTCGCTTAGAGTTATTGTATGTCACCAAAGACGGCAAGCAAGCTGGATTTTGGAACAAAGACAGCAACGCTTTTGAATCCCTTCCCGATACCAACATTGGCCAAATCAACAAAGGCATTCGTATCGCCCGCAAGCAGTTAGCCCCTGACATGCTAACACTTCCCGTTCAGGCTGCAGAGTAATAGGTGAGAGTAACAATGAACTTCTTAAAAAAATTCACTAAGACAGCAATTATTGCAACAACATTCACACTGTCAGCCAATGCCTTTGCTGAGCAAGCACTGGATTTAGACTCACTGTTAAAGACCTTAGAGCAAGGTCAAGCAGCACAAAGTGCCCAAAACCAGCAACGTGAAGCTGAGTTTAAAGCCAAGCAAGACCAACAAATTCAAATGCTAAACCAACTAACGACTGATCGAAACGAAGCATTAGCGCGTTCGGAGCGGTTAGAAACGTCATTTGAAGAGAATGAAATTAAACTGGCTAATTTAAGTGACACCCTAAGTCGTCGTATGGGGACATTAAAAGAGTTGTTCGGTGTGTTACAACAAGTTGCTGGTGACAGCTCCAATAAGTTTGCCACCTCAGTTGTTTCAGCCGAGATCAAAGGTCGTGATGACTACATGAATGAGCTGGCGAAGAAAATGGGTTCGACGTCGCGTTTGGCATCTATTGAAGACATTGAAAAGGTCTGGTTTGAAATGCAACGCGAAATGACAGAGCAAGGCAAAGTATCGCGATTTAATACCGAAGTCATTGTTGCTGGCGGTGAAAAGCAGAGCAAAGAGGTACTTCGTGTTGGTGCATTTAATTTGGTTTCAGATGGCAAATACCTGACCTATAACAATGAAACCGAAACCTTGTCTGAATTAACGCGTCAGCCATCATCTCGCTTTACCACGACCGCTGCCGACTTACAAAATGCCAATGCAGGCGTGGTGGACTTTGCCTTAGACCCAACTGGCGGCTCAATTTTGGGATTATTGGTTCAAGCACCAAATACCGAAGAGCAAGTTCACCAAGGTGGTGCAGTTGGTTATGTGATTTTAGGTGTAGGTTTGCTGGCATTACTTATCGCACTTGAGCGTTTTGTTTCCTTGATGCTGATGGGCGCGAAAATTAAGCGTCAATTAAAAGAAACCACGCCACGTGATGACAATCCACTGGGCCGAGTAATGAAAGTCAAAGAGCAGTACCCAGATGTTGCTTATGACACCCTTGAATTGAAATTAAGTGAAGCTATTTTACGTGAAATGCCAAAAATCACACGTAACTTAACGCTTATCAAAATTATCTCGGTAGTGGCTCCTCTTCTAGGTCTACTAGGTACGGTAACGGGTATGATTAACACCTTCCAAGCAATTACGCTATTCGGTACGGGTGACCCGAAACTGATGGCAGGCGGTATTTCACAAGCACTTGTTACAACGGTACTAGGCTTGGTTGTGGCAATCCCAACGGTGTTCTTATACACCTTACTAAACACTCGCTCGCGTAACTTGCTGCTTATTCTACAAGAGCAAAGTGCCGGTATCATTGCTGAGCGAAGCGAGAAAGGAGCGTAATCGTGGTTATATTGCTTGATGCAATTAACGCTTTACGTGAGTTCCTCGACACAGGTGGCCAGGTTCTCCTGGTCATCGGTTTCGTTACCTTCGCCATGTGGCTACTGATTTTAGAGCGCTTTATGTATGTCTTTGGTCGCTACAGAAGCTACAAAAAAGAAGTGCTAAACAGTTGGAATTCACGCTCAGAGCGCAATAGCTGGAATGCCGAGCAGATCAGACAAGCGATGATCTCACGCGTCGGAATTAACTTAAACGCCAACCTCTCTTACATCAACGTGATGGTGGCACTGTGTCCATTGCTTGGATTGCTAGGAACGGTAACAGGCATGATTGAAGTGTTTAACGTCATGGCCATTACCGGTTCGGGCAGTGCACGTTCGATGGCATCTGGGGTATCCAAGGCAACTATCCCAACCATGGCAGGTATGGTAGGCGCGCTATCAGGGGTATTTGCTTCCACCTACTTACAGCGTAAAGCCAAGCGTGAAGTTGAATTGTTAGAAGATAAATTGCTACTAGACCATTAAGGGCTAGTGAGGAAAGTATTATGAGAGCACCATTAGCAAAAGTATTCCAAGAAGAAGAGTCTGAAGAAATTAACATGACACCCATGTTGGACGTTGTCTTTATCATGCTGATCTTCTTTATTGTTACCGCGTCATTTGTAAAAGAAGCGGGTATCGACGTCAACCGCCCAGAGGCCGCGACGGCAGTTAAGAAACAACGAGCCAACATTTTAGTGGCCATTTCTGATAGCGGCGAAATCTGGATCAATAAACGCCAAGTGGATATTCGTGCCGTTCAAGCCAACATCGAACGCTTAAAAGCCGAAAACCCTCAGGGCAGTGTGGTGATCCAAGCGGATAAAAAAGCCACCACAGATACACTCATAAAAGTGATGGATGCATCACGTGCAGCTGGCGCGTTTGATGTTTCGATTGCAGCACAGGAGTCATAGGGCAGCCATGCGTTACTTAATCTCATTAGTAATTGCAGGTGTCGTCACCTTCTTCCTTTTCTTGGGTATGCAAGCGCTTATCCAAGGAGGGGAAGGCGCAATGACTGAGCCTGTAAAAGGTCAAGTGCTTGACTTTGTTCGTCTGAAAAAAGAAGAAACGGTGGAGAAGAAAGAGCGTAAACCGCAAAAGCCGCCAAAACCCAAAGATCCACCGCCACCGATGGACGCACCTCAGACACAAAACAACAATCTAGATGACGCTGGCGGTAACTTTGATTTTAGTGCCAATGTTGAGGCAGATGTTGACTTAGCGGGCGGATTAGCACTGGAATCCAGCGATGGTGAATACCTGCCTATCGTAAAAGTCGCGCCGGTATACCCAAGAAGAGCATTATCTCGCGGTATTGAAGGCTATGTCATTGTTGAGTTTGTGGTGACAAAAAACGGCACGGTAAGAAACCCAGTTGTAGTGCGCGCCGAGCCTGAAGCGATATTTGACCAAGCCGCGCTAGACGCTGCGCTGAAGTTCAAATATAAACCCCGTGTTGTTAATGGCGAGCCGGTTGAAGTGGCCGGTGTACAAAACAAAATTTCATTTCAGATTAATGGTTAATCACCATTAAGGATGCGATTATGAACATAGTAACCAAATTAACTCTCGTTTCTGCGTTATTTAGCACCGGTGTTGCTGCACCGAGTTTGCTTTCACTGCTGCCACATATCAATGTCGCGGTAGCACACGCAGAAACCAAAACCAAGCGCGTGCCTGCACTGCGAGAAAAAGTGTATAGCCAACTTGCAAGAGCGCAAAAATTAGCTGACGAAGGACAGGTCGCTGAAGGTTTAGCCGCCCTCGACTCAGTTAAAGAGCGGGCGTCGAGCATGAACAGTTATGAAATCGCCATGATGCATAACTTTTATGGTTTTATTTATTACAATGAAAACCAGCTCGATAAAGCCATAGCTTCGTTTAAAGCGGTAATTAGCGAAGAAGCTATTCCAGAGTCGTTGCGGTTATCGACTACCTTTAGCTTGGCGCAACTGGCCATGGCTAATAATGACTTTACGGCAACACTTGAGTTTTTACAGCAGTGGCAAGCGGTCAGTGAGCAAGCTCCAAAATCAAACTTTTATTTGTTACGTGCACAAGCTCAATATCAATTAAAGCAATATCAAGATGCCATTAAAAACATTAATACTGCTATTAACCTAGCTGAAGCAGATGGTAATACCCCCAATGAAAACTGGTTAGTATTACAGCGCGCAATATACTACTCATTAAATCAGCCTAAAAATGTGGTCGCCGTTTTAGAAAAAATGGTAAAGCTGTACGATAAACCACAGTATTGGATCCAACTGGGTGGTATGTATGGTGAAGTGGGTAATGAAAAGGAGCAACTTGCTACCTTTGAAACCGCTTATCAGCGTGGTTTTATAAAAACCAAATCCGACTTTATGCAGCTAGCACAAGTTTATTTAATGAGCGGCTTACCTTTTAAAGCAGCACAAACTTTAGATAAAGGCATTCAAGCAGGTGTGGTTGAAAACACAGCAAAGAACCTCACTTTTATTGCGGAAGCCTTTGTCCAGGCTAGAGAAGATGAAAAATCCATTCCTTTTTTCATTGCTGCGGCTGATAAAGTAGAGCATGGCAATCTAAACCAGAGACTTGCGGAAATATACATTAACACAGAAAAGTATGCAGAAGCGGCAGATCAGGCTCGAATGGCGTTAGAGAAAGGGGATTTAACATTTGAGTCTAATGCTTATGTTGCTCTGGGTATGGCACAATTTAATTTACAAAATTTTGATGCCTCTATATTGGCCTTTGAGCAAGCAGAAAAGCATAAGAAGTCAGAAAACTTAGCAAAGCAGTGGATTAAATACGTTAAACGAGAAAAGGTACACGCTGAGACCTTAAAACAAGCTTTATTATAAATTTATAATCGCAACACCAAAGCCGCCTTCGGGCGGTTTTTTTATTTATAAACAAAAATAAAAGTTCAATATTAAATATGAAACTTTGGTTACAACTATTTTATGTAATCTTGCCGTAATAAAACCCCTTTAATTTAGTCACATCAAATAAACACAGCAAATAATAACTTATTTTAAGTCTACTACTGGAGTTAGCAATGGAACTAAAAAACCTCTTTAAAGTGTCTGCAATCGTCGCAGCAATGGCCCTTACTGGTTGTGGTGGTGATATCGAAGTAACACCGACTGTCAATGACAACAGTGTTAATAATTCAAACAACACAACAAACAACGAAGGCAATGGCAATACTGGCGGTGACACAGGTACAACTAACCCTTGTACAGCTCGCACAGTTGGCAGCACTGAGGTTCAAGGTCAATTCCAAGCACCACACTGTGTGTACAGCACAGAGTTTGCTTCTAAATCACTTGAAATTGAATCAGACATCACTTTCTCTGCACTTGAAAATGGTGGTGCGCACGTATTCAAAGGCGCACTTCTTATCGGTAAAGACTGTAATACATCAACCGGCTGTACTATCAATGAAAATGGTCCAACGCTAACTGTTGAGCCAGGTACAGTCATGGCATTTACCTCAGGTGAGTCAATAGTACGTATCGCACGTGGCGCTAAAATTGATGCCGTAGGTACTGCCGATGCCCCTATTCGTTTTACCTCTGCAGCAGAATTTGAAGCATTTGACCTAGCAGGGACTGGCGCTCAGTTTGCTGACTGGGGTGGCATCATGGTAAACGGCTTTGGTCTTACTAACGAATGTACTAATGCCGAGCGCGATGCTAACAACTGTAACTCAGATTCAGAAGGTATCACCAGCTACTATGGCGGCAACAATAACGCCGACAGCAGCGGTCAAATCAAATACGCTCACATCTGGTATGCAGGCTCTGGCCCTCGTGATGGCGGTGCCGGTGACGACTTAAACTCATTGACGTTAAACGCAGTGGGTTCAGGTTCTAGCTTTGAATTCCTTCACATTCACCAAGGCTTTGACGATGGCATCGAGTTCTTCGGTGGTGCAGCTTCTATCAAGAACATCGTGGTTACAGATACTCAGGATGACGCCATAGACGTGGATGCCGGTTGGCAAGGTAAAGGCCAGTTCATCTTGGTTAAGCACGGCACTATCAAAACGAAACAAGACGTTACATACTCAGATGATGACGGCAACGCTCAGCTAATTCCAGCAGGCACTGAAGGCTTCATGGGTAACAACGGTTTTGAAACCGATGGTGAAAAGAACGGTGGCGCAGATTATAACCAAGCACCAGCTTCTACCCTGAACTTCGCAAACGTGACGGTTCTAACTACAGACGGTTCATCTATCCGTGACAACAGCGCATCACAAGGTATGAAGTTCGACGATGCTATTCGCGGTATGTACTACAACGCGCTAGTAGTAAAAGCAGAAGCTGCTAACGGCACTGAATGTCTAGAATTTAAAAACTCAGACAAAGATGAAGCGGCCAATGCCGAAGCGGATGAGCTAAACTTTGCTAACTCAGTACTGGCTTGTGCTGCGAACTTCAAAAATGGTTCTGAAACATTACCTCAGGGCGAAGGCAAAGAAGAGTGGTTCCGTAACGACGGTTCTAACTTAATCTTAGGCGGTGCTGAAGACGTACTTGCTGCTGACGGCTTTGCAACCAACACCAGCTCAACTGCAATCACCATTGACGCTAACGACCTAAGCGGTCTTAACGATAACTTCTTCACCACGGTTGACTACATCGGCGCAGTGTCTGACCAGGACACTTCTTCAGAGTGGTATCAGTGGGCTAAGAAAGCAATCGACGCTTCAAACGCTGACTAATAATCGGTAGTAACGCCCGTTATTACCACTGAGGCGCAGTCGTTGCGCCTTTTTTATGATTTTTGGCAGGATTGCAAATGGATACTCAAATGAAATTTAAAAAAGTAGCTTTAGCGATAAGTGCGTCGCTAACAGTTGCGACTTCTATGCCTAGTATCGCAGAAGAAGAGCAAACTATCGAAGAAGTTGTTGCGGTAGGGACTCGATTGCAAGGTAGTGCTGCAGCCGTGATTGAAGAAAGAAAGAACCAAGCGTTTGTTGCCGATATTTTAGGCGCAGAGCAACTTTCTCGCACCGGTGATAGTGATGCTGCATCTGCTTTGCGTCGGGTAACAGGCCTAACCCTGGTAGATGGTAAGTTTATTTATGTGCGTGGCTTAGGTGAGCGCTACTCCAGTGCGCGCTTAAACGGTGCGGCAGTGCCCAGCCCCGACTTGACTCGAAACGTTATTCCACTGGATATTTTCCCATCCAGTATCATTGAGAGTTTAGCGGTACAAAAAGCCTATTCTCCTTCAATGCCAGCAGCCTTTGGTGGCGGTAACATTGATATTCGCACCAAATCGGTTCCGTCTGAATTTACCGCAGGGATTGAAGTAGGTGTAGGCCAGAACTTTAATTCCGACGAAGGGTTTTTATACAGCGGCGCTGCCGAAGGCGTGCCACAAGTATTACAAGATGCGGTTATTAAGTATCGCGGTGATTTCCGCCTCGGTGAAATCGTTGCTAAAGATGGCATCACAGACACAGCCGATGCTACCCGCGCAGAGCAAGCAGCTAGCATCGTCAAAGGCTTAGTGAAATCACTGCCTCGTGATTTAAAGGTAGAGCAAGAATCACTGGACCCCAACTTTGACATTAAAGCCAATATTGGCGACAGCTTCGATGAGCCTTGGCTTGGCGGTACGATTGGCGTTATGGTGGCAGGCTCTTACGATAACGACTGGAAATACAGCGACCGTAAAACCGGCGTGATTGACGATACCTTGTTAGAAGGGTGTACTACTACCCTTGAGAGCGCAGAAGACGCATCGGCATCGTGCTATGTGACATTAAAAGAGTCTAAAGTCACCACTGAAACCGAGCGCATGAATGGCGTATTCAACTTGGGCTACAAGCTTGATATGCACAGCGTCACTTATTCTAAGATTTATCTTGAAGATAATGAGCGTGAATCGGATATCTCGGTACTACAAAGCCCTAACGGCAGTACCGTGCGCACCATTGCTGGTACTGGTGAAGCACAACGTAGCCATGAGTTCGATTACGAAGAGCGCACGCTGAATATTGATCAAGTGATCGGTCAGCACACCTTCTTGGATTATTGGGGCTTAGGCATTGACTGGCAATACACTGAGTCAAAGGCTGAAACTGAAATCCCAACCGAAATCGACTACAAGTTTATCGACGGCTATGATGAGTCTGGTGCTTACCAAGATTCAATTGTTACTGGTGACGATAACCGCGTTTCGTATTCATTCACGGACATGGAAGATAACGTCAAGTCGTACAGTGGTAACGCCACTTTACCACTGACCTTCTCAGGAGTTGAAGTAACACTGAAGGCCGGTTATGACTTTATGGACCGTGCTCGTGTCTACAACACCAGTAACTTTGTAGTGAACAATAACACCGGTATCCCAATTCCAATTAACTTTGATGCCAGCAACATCAATTCAATGACTGGCTATCTGAGTGATGAGTTTGTTGATAACAATAATTTCTTATTAACCTTCAACGAGCCTCAAGCACCTGCTGCGGATGACTACCTAGCGGCGCAAAAAATTGATGCTGGTTATGCTGAATTTGATATGTTCTTCGATAACACCTGGCGTCTAAGTGGCGGTATCCGCTATGAAGACTTTAAACAAGTGTCTATCGGTACTTCAAGCTTGATCTTTGACCGCATTACCATGGAAACCATCTATGACCAAGACCGTATCCTTGCTGGTACGGTTAATGAAGATGACTTCTATAATGCGCTGTCATTCACCTACTTGTCAGATGGCGATTATCAAATCCGCTTGGGTTATGGTGAAACCACAGTACGTCCTGACTTACGAGAGCTGGTACCAGTGGCGTTCTACGATCCACTAACCGATATTCGTACTTTCGGTGTCTCTGGCTTACAAAGCAGTGACCTGAAAAATTACGATGCTCGCTTCGAGTATTACATGGATAACGGCGACAACTTCTCGGTAGCTGCTTTCTATAAGGATATTACCGCGCCAATCGAAACCGTTTTACGTGTTGGTGATGAAGACTATACCGCCACCTTTGTTAACGGTGAAGAGGGCGAAGTGTATGGTATCGAGGCGGAATGGCTATACGACTTATCGTCCGTAGTCAGTGGCGTATTTACTTCAGGTAATATTACTTTAAGTGACTCTGAAGTGGCCATTGACCCTGCTAAGGCGGGTAACTTAACCAACCCAACCAAGCGTATGACCGGTCACTCAGAATACGTGGTTAACCTACAGCTTAACTATGATTCTGCTGATGGCCAACACAGTGGCTCGTTGGTATACAATGTCTTTGGCGAGCGAATTTTGGCTTCCGGTATCGGCGGTCGTCAAGATGCCTTCGAGCAGCCGTTCCATTCCTTGGACCTTGTGTACACCTGGTATCCTGACTTTAACTCAAAAGTGAAGTTCAAAATCAAAAACTTGTTAGATGAAGATCAGGAAGTCACTCAGTCTGACATCATGGTTCGACAAAAGGACGTGGGTACTGGCATTAGCGTAAGCTACAGTTACGAGTTCTAATGAACAACTAAGCTTTAACCAAAGCCAAGGCCTGTCCTTGGCTTTTTTGTTTGAGATCAACTAGTGTTAAGTTTTTGCGACAGTCATCATTTTTTCCTAGACGCACAGATGTATCTATGTGTATAGTTGCTACAATAGAATATATTCAAACACTTCATTAAGTTACACAGATTTAAGCGGCTGTGTCAGATGCAGCTGCTAGGCTTTAGTTGATAAATATAAGAAAAATTTAGCCGTCATTGAACCGAGTTCTTTTAAACGCCACGCGTTTAATTAGGACAACCTTTACATGTTGTATCCAAACCCCGCTCTGCGGGGTTTTTTATTGCAAATAATCTCTTTTTCACACTGGCTCATGCCATTATTCCCTGCTATTGTAGACGTCTAGACATACGACTCACGCAATGATCCGTATTAACCAGAATGAAGGCATAAATATGAAAAAAGTAGGACTCGTCGGCTGGCGTGGCATGGTTGGCTCTGTACTGATGGAGCGTATGCAACAAGAAAATGATTTTAGCGCCATTGATGCCCATTTCTTCACCACCTCACAAGCAGGCCAACTTGGCCCTTGTTTTGCTGGCACAGGAGAAGCAAAACCACTGCTGGATGCAACTGATACCGCAGCATTACAACAAATGGACATTATTATTTCTTGTCAGGGTGGCGACTACACCAACGCCGTATACCCGTCATTGCGTGAACAAGGCTGGGATGGCTATTGGATAGACGCAGCATCGGCATTACGAATGGCCAATGACAGCATCATTGTACTCGACCCGGTCAATCGCGATGTTATTGAGCAAGGCTTAGAGCAGGGCGTAAAAACCTTTGTCGGTGGCAATTGTACCGTTTCACTGATGTTACTTGCTCTAGGCGGTTTATTTGAACAAGACTTAATCGAGTGGGTCAGTCCAATGACCTACCAGGCCGCTTCTGGCGCTGGTGCTCGAAATATGCGTGAATTATTAACTCAAATGGGTGAAATTCACAGTTCAGTAAAAGCACAGCTCGATGACCCCAGCTCAGCCATTTTGGAAATCGATAAGCTAGTGGCAGATAAAATTAAAGACGAGGCATTACCCCAAGATCAATTTGGCGTACCACTGGCTGGTAGCTTAATTCCTTGGATTGATGTCGCCATGGAGTCAGGCCAAAGCAAAGAAGAATCGAAGGCAGAGGTTGAAGCGAATAAAATTCTGGGCTCGGCAAAACAGCCTATACCTGTAGATGGCTTGTGTGTGCGTGTGGGAGCCATGCGCTGCCACGCCCAAGCGCTAACAATAAAGTTACGAGAGAATCGCAGCGTAGCCGAAATAGAAGCCATACTGGCTGAGCATAATGAGTGGGTAAAAGTCATTCCTAATGAGCGTGATGCCAGTACCCAACAATTAACGCCTGTGCATGTCACTGGCACATTGGATATCCCCATCGGGCGCATTCGTAAGCTCAGCATGGGCGATAAGTACATCAGTGCGTTTACTGTGGGCGATCAACTGCTTTGGGGTGCCGCTGAGCCACTTCGCCGCATGTTAAAAATTATCGTCGGCGCGTAATTCTAGGGTGTCGTCTGTTGCGGCGGCACTGTCATTTTCTGCAATTCACTTAGCACATCTTGCGTTACAAAATAAGCATGCAATTTTGATTCAAACTCTGGCAAACTAGTTACCAACTTAGTACCAAGAGAAAAACAATGAAAGCCATTTCCCTAACCGCAGCGGCCATTCTAGTGGCGCTAACTGGATGTCAAACCACCAATAACAGCATGGAAGTTGTTGCCACACAACAACAAACAATCAGCCAAAATCAACTGGTTAATGACTTAAGTGAGCAATATTTTGCAGAGTCACTGGCAATGAGTCCAGTGTATGGTACTTACTTAGGTAAGCCTAATGTGAACCATAAATTTAACCCTCCAACCACAGCAGAAACACTGGCGCAGAGCAAAGCATTGCTGCAAAAGTACCAAGCCAAACTAGACCAGGTAGATGCCAGTAAACTCAGTGGCCAAGCAAAACTAAGCTATGAAATTCTTAAGCGCGATCTTGCTTTTAGCTTACAAGGCTTTGAGTTCCCAAGTCACCTAATGCCAATCAACCAAATGTCAGGCATGCATAACATTTTTGCCGGCTTTGGCTCAGGGCAAAGCGCGCAGCCATTTAATAGCGTAAAAGACTATCAAGACTTTATTCAACGTGCTCAAGGCTTTGTGGTATGGTTAGAAGGCGTTAAGGCCAATATGCGCCAAGGCATAGAAGCCGGTGTGGTATTGCCAAAAGCGCTCACTAAAAAGCTGATCCCCCAGTTTGAATCCCATGTGGTGAGCGATGCCACGCAGTCGGTATTCTGGGGCCCAATCCAAAACTTCCCAGAGACGTTCAGTGATGATGAAAAGGAGCAATTAACAACACAATACCAAGATATGGTGATGAATACTTTGGTACCCGCTTATCGCGATATGAGCCATTTTCTTAACACGGAGTATTTACCCAATAGCCGCGATTCAGTTGGCTATAGCGCACTGCCAAATGGTAAAGCTTGGTATGAATACCAAATTGCTAACCACACCACCTTGGATTTAAACGCCGAGGACATTCACCAACTCGGCTTAGAAGAGGTGGCGCGGATCCGCAATGAAATGGAGTGGGTTAAAGAGCAGATGCAGTTTGAAGGCGATTTACAAGCGTTCTTCCAATTTCTCCGCGAAGATGAGCAATTTTACTTTAACTCCGCCGATGAACTGATTGCCGCTTATGAAAACGTAAAGCAAAAAATCGATGCTCGAGTACCGCAACTCTTCGACATTCAACCAAAAGCAGATTATGAGGTAAAGCTGGTTGAAGCATACCGAGCACAATCGGCTGCAGGAGCATCCTATGCTGCACCAGCCCCTGACGGTAGCCGTCCTGGCGTCTTTTATATTAATGGTCACAACTTAAAAGCACAGCCTAAATTTTTGGTAGAAACCCTTTCTATTCATGAAGCCGCGCCTGGTCACCATTTCCAAATTGCACTGCAACAAGAGGTGGAAGGTTTACCGAGCTTTAGAAAGTTCGGTGGCTATACGGTATTTGCTGAAGGCTGGGCACTGTATGCCGAGAGTTTAGGCAAATCATTGGGGTTATTTACCGATCCCATGATGTGGTATGGCCGTTTAGTGGATGAACAGCTGCGAGCTATGCGTCTTGTGGTTGATACCGGTATTCATGCTAAAGGCTGGAGTCGCGAGCAAGCCATTGAATTTATGCTCGACAATTCTTCCATGGCAGAGTCGGATGTTACCGCCGAGGTTGAGCGATACATAGGCTGGCCTGGTCAAGCGGTTTCTTATAAGGTAGGGCAATTCAAAATTCAAGAATTAAGAGACTACAGTGAAAAGGCCTTAGGCGACAAATTCGATATTAAGGCATTTCATAGCCAAATTTTAATTGATGGCGCATTACCCATGCCCATTTTAGAAGATAAAATTAAACACTGGGTTCACAGTCAAATTTAATTAAAACCTACAGCTAAGCCAAATCAATGTGGCTTAGCTGTTTAAGCCCCTAACCTAGCCAATATTGACTGTATAATTTTGGCAAGTCGGCTTTAAGTTGTTTCGGCTTGTTTTTGAATTTTTTACCCTGAGGCGGAAAATTTACCACGCTGTGATAGGGTAATTCGTCATCGCTCTTTTGCTCGTACAGCAGACCCGCAACCAAGTCGAGCTCGTCAATAAACGGGTAGGGCAGCGTATCTTTATAAGTAATACGGAATTGCTCAGCTAAACTATCGGGCTCGGCTGTCAATATGGCCAACGCTTCTGGACCACGACTGAGGATCCAATTACAAAAATCTAGGAAGTCATACTCACTGTTACACCCGGCAATGACATATGCTACCTTCCAATTATCCCAATGCCACAGAGCTCTCAATTCTTTACTGTAGAGGGCATCAAACTCAGCGATCTCGTCAGCTCCAAGCGCTTGCAGACGCTCATTAAGATAGCTGTTGTCATTACATTGAGCTGGTGCTGTGACCAGTTGCCAAAATCGCGCAAGTTCCATGTTATTACCTTATTGCGAACAATTGCGCGATTATAGCCAGTTGTGCTTTTAGAGTAAATTAGCCCTTTAATGCTTTATCACCACGGCCAATGCCAACTGCACCAGAGCGCACCAGTTCTATGATGTCACTTTCATGGCGTAATAAGTCTAAAAACGACTCGAGGCGCTCACTGTCTGCCACCATTTGCAAAATATAACTTTGTTTCCCCATATCAATAATGGTTGCCTGAAACACGTCCGCAACACGATTAATGGCCGCTCGCGTGACTTCATCACGAGCAAACACTTTAACTAGCAGTAATTCGCGCTCGATGTGCTGCATTTCAGTTAAGTCGATGACTTTTAGAACATCGACAATTTTGTTTACTTGTTTGGTGATCTGCTCAACAATTCTGTCATCCCCTTGCGTGGTGATGGTGATCCGCGACAAGGTTTTATCCGCCGTAGTACCCACGGTTAAACTGTCAATGTTATAAGCCCGTTGCGAGAACAGTCCCACAATTCTAGACAGTGAACCCGGTTCGTTTTCCAGTAAGATAGATAAGATTCTCTTCATTATGCTCGTACTCCTTTTTTCAACCACATGTCATCCACCGCCCCTTGCTTTATTTGCATGGGATAAACATGCTCTGACTCGTCGACCAAAATGTCTAAGAACACCAATCTATCGGTAATTGCAAAGGCCCGTTCAAGTGCTGGCGCTAATTGCTCCGGCCTATCAACGCGGATCCCAACATGACCATAACTTTCTGCTAGTGCGACGAAATCGGGTAAAGACTCCATGTACGAGCTGGAGTGACGGCCTTCATACATCATGTCCTGCCACTGCCTCACCATGCCCAGGGAGCGGTTGTTTAGAGAAACCACTTTGACAGCCAAACCATACTGTAAACAGGTGGATAACTCTTGTATGTTCATCTGGATAGAGCCATCACCAGTAACACAAAGCACTTCGTTGTCAGGAAATGCCATTTTCACGCCCATCGCGGCCGGCAAGCCAAATCCCATGGTGCCAAGGCCACCGGAATTAATCCATTGCCGTGGTGATTTGAATGGATAATATTGCGCGGCAAACATTTGGTGCTGACCGACATCGGAGCACACGTAGGCATTGCCATCGGTTAACTGGTAAAGTGACTCAATGACAGTTTGTGGCTTAATTTTTTCAACCCCTGGGGTGTATGCCAAGCATTGCTGTGAACGCCATACCGTGATTTGTTGCCACCAGTCCTCTTGCGCAGCCCTATCAATGCGCTTTTCACTGCGCTCTATGCCAGTAAGTAATTGTTCCATCACGGTGTCTAAACAACCCACCACGGGAATATGCGCTTTGATGGTTTTCGAAATAGAGGTGGGGTCGACATCAACGTGAACAATTTTAGCGTTAGGACAAAACTTTTTAACGTTGTTGGTGACGCGGTCGTCAAAGCGTGCACCGAGTGCCAAAATAACATCGGCATTGGCCATGGCTTTGTTGGCTTCTAAGCTGCCATGCATGCCTAACATGCCAATGAAATTAGGGTGAGTGCCACTGATCCCCCCCAAACCCATCAAGGTGTTGGTGATAGGCGCATTAAGCTTTTCAACCAACTCGGTAAGCTTCTGTGAAGTGTTGGACAGTACTACGCCGCCACCGGAATAGATCACCAATCTTTTGGCTTCAATAATGGCATCAACCGCTTTGCGGATCTGTTTCGAATGACCCTTAACATTGGGGTTGTAGGTGCGCATTGATACTGTCTCAGGCATGATAAAATCAAAACCTAATGCCGGATTCAATATGTCTTTAGGCAGCTCAACCACAACTGGCCCAGGCCGACCTGAACGAGCAAGGTAAAATGCTTTTGCTAACACCGCTGGGATTTGCTCAGCATCGCGACAATTAAAACTGTGCTTAACAATGGGTCTAGAACAACCGACGATGTCTGTTTCTTGAAAAGCATCGTCACCAATCAGGTTGGATGGAACTTGGCCTGAAAGCACTACCATAGGAATGGAGTCCATATAGGCGGTGGCGATACCGGTAACACAGTTGGTGGCACCAGGGCCGCTGGTGGCCAACACCACGCCTACTTCGCCTGTAGCTCTGGCATAACCATCGGCCATATGCGTAGCCGCTTGCTCATGGCGTACTAGTACATGCTCGATGTCATTTTGCTGAAACAGTGCGTCGTACAAGTCCAGCACCGATCCCCCAGGGTAACCAAAGATATACCTTACATTCAGTGCGCTTAGCGCTTTTACCACCAGCTCTGAGCCATTAAATTGCTCTGCCATTGCCTCATTCCTCGTTGCTGTATTGCTGTTATGTTTGCTTTTTCAATAAAAAACCCCGCTGGTTGCGGGGTTTGTGATTTATTTCAAGTAATAGCTCCCCGCTGAACTCTATGTTGAGACCAGTACCACCACGAGAACGATTAGTTGAAATAAATGTTGCATGACCATTACCTGTTATATTTGACTGTTAACTAGCCTACACAGTATTGAATAGTAATTCCAGTTAATACCATTTCAAATAATGAAATATAGCATTTCAATTTAAAATAAACTTTCCTGTGAATTTTTTATTCTTTTATGAAGGGTGTGGGCATTGCCATTTAAACTGTAGAACTAAAAAGAGTTTAATGAGGAGGAAGTATGAGTTTCGTGATGGCACTAAGTGTGCTGGTGGGCTTTATAAGAAGGCGGTACAAATAGGTACCGCCAAAGCTCTGACTTTTATTATAGGTGTTCAATTACCGCTTGAGTGAAGTCAGTTGTACCATGGCTGCCGCCAAGGTCACGGGTTGTGCGGTCACCTGTTTTAATTACATCCGCTACTGCCGCACGGATCTTCTCTGCTTTATCCGCTTCGCCTAGGTACTCTAGCATTTGGATTGCAGCTAGGATCACAGAAGTTGGATTAGCTAGGTTCTTGCCTGCGATGTCTGGTGCACTGCCGTGAACCGCTTCAAAAATTGCAGCGTTACTGCCAATGTTAGCACCTGGAGCCATGCCTAAACCACCGACTAGACCAGCACACAAATCTGACAGGATATCACCAAATAAATTAGTGGTAACAATCACGTCAAATTCTTCAGGAGTCATAACTAATTTCATGCAGGTTGCATCAACAATCATTTCTGCTGATT
Source organism: Pseudoalteromonas 'SMAR' (assembly GCF_048515945.1). Lineage (NCBI taxonomy): Bacteria > Pseudomonadati > Pseudomonadota > Gammaproteobacteria > Alteromonadales > Pseudoalteromonadaceae > Pseudoalteromonas > Pseudoalteromonas 'SMAR'. The sequence goes on along the minus strand of NZ_JBLWMW010000007.1, from coordinate 97,059 downwards.
CAATCTCTGGATAACGCTCACCTACTTCACGAGCCACTTTTAAGAATAGGCCTGAGGTCGACTTAAGGATATTGGCTTTGTGTACCGCAGTTACCTTTTTGCGACCTTCACGTTTAGCCAACTCGTATGCAAAAGTTACGATCTTCTCGGCACCTTCACGAGTGATTTTGGACATGGCTTCCGCTTCGTTGCCGTCTTCTGACACTACTTGACCTAGACCTGAGTACATGCCCTGTGTGTTTTCACGAACCGTGATGATATCAATGTCATCATATCGTGCTTTAGTACCCTCAAAAGATTTAACCGGACGAACATTGGCATACAAACCAAAGTGCTTACGAAGTGTTACATTGATTGAAGTAAAGCCTTCACCTACAGGAGTCGTTAATGGGCCTTTTAGGGTGATTTTATTACGCTCAATCGCTTCAAGCGTGGCTGGTGGTAGTAACTCACCGGTTTTTTCTAACGCAGCAAGGCCGGCGTCTACGTATTCATAGTCATAGTCACAACCAACGGCTTTTAAGATCTCAATTGCAGAATCAATAATGCTTGGGCCAATGCCGTCGCCACGGATAACTGTAATGGTTTGCTCTGCCATGTTTTTTCCTTTATCAAAAGTAGTGTTACACCCAAGGGTAAATGCTGTCTAAGTGTAGTATAAATAGCGTTGGGTGTGTGCTCGCTTGTTTAAGCCGCGTTTTATAGCAATTAATTTCGCCTTATTCCAGTATGGAATGATAAATAATCATATCTTATATTTATGCTTATTATTGATTCTATTTATAGAATAAATATCAGCCTATATGTGAATAAAAACCCGCCTCTTGGATGGCATTAGCAAAGGATTTATCATCGTCAAAGCGACTGTCTGCAATTACTTCAGTCATCAACTGCTTTTGCCAGCTACTTGGCTGCCAATCCGGAGATAAAATCTGCATCAGTTGCAACTTAATAAAAATAAAAGGCTTGGTTTGTGAGTTTGCTTGTGAGCGAGCGTTTAACTCGCTGTCGAGCAGTGCTTTATGTAAGATGCTGCCGTGAAAATATTGCTCAGTAAAATCCGTAAGCTGATCTTTGTTAAGTTGCTGAATGCCAAATAAGTGAGCAATGGATATGGCCTCATCGGAGAACTCTTTAAGTTGTTTGGCCATGGTGTGCTGCACTTCAACCCCTTGCTTTAATACAATAAAAGCAACCACTGCAGCAAAAGGAGAGAGTAAACGTTCAAACTCTTCACCATAATTATCACCTACATACAGCGCAATTAATTGGGTTAATTGGCCATATTTATGCAACACATCTTCACTAAAGGGAAGTTGCTGCGCCGTCATCACCTGCTCTAATAACACCCGTTGTGATAATAACCCCGCAGCATCAAGCCCAACCATAGCCAGCGAGTGGCGAACTGAGGAAGCCTTGAGGTTTTCTCTGTTATATTGTCTAGCAGCCACTTGAATAGCACGGCTGACGCTATCAAATTGGCTTATTAGGTTTTCCAGCGCGCGGAAACTTTGAAAATGACTCTGCGATAAAGCCGCAACGGCCTGCAATAAATGACTCTGATCGATCCCAAAAGGCTGTTTCGTTTCTAATAATGCCCGTTGCCACACTTTAAAGCTTAGTTGTGGACCACTGACGGTAGTGCAGCCACAGTGAAAGTCAAAACGCCGATTGGCTTTTGCCAATTTTCGCGCTTCATCATTTTCAATTATCGCAAGCAATTTTTCTTTGCCGCTAACATGAACTAATAAGCCGGTCTGCTGATTAAGCTGGCAGAGCAATGCAGCTGGGTGCTGAGCGAAACGTTGTGCTATGGCACTGAGTATTTTCAATGCAAAGCTATAATGTTGATTGCAATATAAAAGCTTAATAGCTTTATCGAAAGCCAGTTGTTTGGTTTTGGCATTGGGCGTAATAAAAATGGCCAGTCGGTGCGCGACGGCAACCACTAAAGAGGCATGATCGTTAAAACGATGATGGCTAGAAGAGACCAACCTAGCATCATAGCTGGTTAACCGTGACAACACCCGTAAGCATTGTAAATTTGGCGTGTTGGCATCGGCGAGGATTTTTACGGCAAACTGATGACGCCGAAGCCAGAGTTTTTCTTGTTGTGGGTTTAGCTTTTTGCCTGCAGCCCGTTTGTCACTTTCCTTGGCGACACATAAATAATCGGCAAAACTGGCCAACAATAATTCTTCCGTGACTTCACGAGAGTACTTGAGGCCGTGGCAAGCCATGCAGACCAGCACATTTTGGTTGATAACCAAATTGCTACTGTAACCTAAATCTTTACTGTATAAACCCAATTGCGCATGCATGGCACCGGGTGCCGCTTCATAACAGTCAATGTAAAGCTGAGCAAGCTTGACTAGGGTAGGGTAAATGGTTGGCCACTTTTCTTTATGGTAATAAAGACGCAATACTTTATGAGTGCCAGTGGCGATTGCGGCCAACGTTCTGCTGACAGAAAGACGTTTATCCATTAGTTCGACGCTTTATCAAAAGCAACTCGTGCTCCTGGCCCCCACAGTTTCAGTACGTTGTTTTCAAACAACATACCCGTACACTCATCCTCTGTGGTAATGCCGTCAGGTTTCACCAATTGGGTGCGATAGAACACGATTTGTAAAACCTCGCCATCCACCTTTTTTACATAGGTAAGATCTGGGCTGCCGAGCGTGTCTAAGACATCCGCTAACTCAGTTTGCTGTTCTAAGCTCAGGTTTTCTATAAAACGATTATTAAATGCCTCACGGTCTTGCCAAATCATCGCCTGTGGATCGTCTTTGTAGTAATTGATCACTAGAAATACCACAGTGACGTATACCGCCAAGCCAAGAAATATGTACTGTAAAATTTTTCTAATCATCTCACTACTCAGTTTGCTAAGGCATGGCCTTAGTTCCACTTATTTACCACCATCACTGCCAGCCTAACCGACTCTGTTATGCTGGGCAACGACTATGCGATTAGCTAACACGGAGGTCTTTGAGGCTGAAGCCTAATTCGATGTCTTGTCGCAAAGTCACCAAGGCTAAACTCACAACAAAGTCATTGCCACCAGCTTGCAATTTGCCTCGCTGCGATTCAGTGAGTTGCTCGGCACTGAGCATAGCATCATAGTCATTAAAACGTGCTAACAATTCTTTAGCTGTTTTTATACCAATACCACTGACCCCAGGAATATCATTGGTTCTGTCACCACTTAAAGCCCAAAATAGCGTTAGCTTTTCTTTGCTTACCGAGAAGCGACTTTTGACATCCTCGCTGGTAATGAATGATTTTTTAAAATGATCGTAAACGCTTATCTGCTCACTCAATAGTGGTAAAAAGCCTTTATCTGTGGAAACCACGGTGGCGGCAATTCCAGCCTCAGCGGCTTTACTCGCCAAGGTCGCGATAACATCATCGGCTTCATCATTATCCGGGGAAAAACTGCTCACCCCGGCGGCGGCAAACGCAGCCATAAACCGGTCGAGGTTGTTTTTTAATGTCTCAGGCATAGGTTGACGATTCATTTTATAGTTAGGATAAAACTCATAACGCCAACTACGCTCACCATCAAACACTGCAACGGCATGGCTTGCAGCCATTTTATTAAGTAGTGAACGCACCGCCTGCTCAACCCGCAGACAACAGGCTTTAAGGTGCGCCTCTTGCTCTGTTGCGGATTTTGGCTCATGAACAGCATAGATGCGCCGAATTAGGTTGAGCGCATCTATTAATAACAGCCTTGGTTTCATGGTAATGACTTAGGCTTTAATCTCATAGCAAGGAACATATTTGCTGCCTGGTAGTTTCATTCTACCTTGGGCAACAAATGCGCCTAGCAATTTATCCATGTCTTGCATCAAGCTTTTGTCTCCGCTTAGGGTATAAGGCCCATGGTTACGAATGGCGTTTATGCCTTCGTCTTTGACATTACCCGCTACAATACCCGAAAATGCTCGGCGCAAGTTGGCCGCCAATAGCTGCTTAGGCTGCTCTAAATGCAAGTCCAAAGCGGCCATGTTTTCGTGGGTTGGGGCGAATGGCTGTTGAAAATCATTATCAATTTTGAGCGTCCAGTTAAAATAATAGGCGTCGCCTTGATGCTTACGATATTCTCGCACTGGGATCATCGATTGCTTTAACTTCTGTGCTACACGCTCTGGGTCATCAATAATCACTTCAAACTTCTCTAATGCTGCTTTGCCAAGGGTCTTTTCAATAAAAGCGCTCAGCTCTTGGAAATACGCCGCAGACTCTTTAGGACCGGTTAAAATCACCGGAAGGTGCTGTTTCTGGTTTTCTGGGTGAAGCAAAATCCCGAGTAAGTACAACAGCTCCTCGGCAGTACCCGCGCCTCCTGGGAAGATGATGATGCCATGAGCAACGCGAATAAAGGCTTCGAGACGCTTCTCAATGTCTGGCAATATCACCAACTCATTGACGATAGGGTTAGGTGGCTCAGCCGCAATAATGCTTGGCTCGGTCAGGCCGAGGTAGCGGTTGTTGGTAATACGCTGTTTCGCATGACCTATAGTGGCCCCTTTCATTGGCCCTTTCATTGCTCCAGGGCCACAGCCTGTACAAATGTTTAAACCGCGCAACCCCAGTTGGTAGCCTACTTGTTTCGTGTATTTGTATTCGGTTTCGTTAATTGAATGGCCGCCCCAGCAGACAATCATGTTGGGGTCTTTATTCACTTCTAAGGCGTCGGCATTTCTGAGCATATCAAACACCATGTGCGTGATTGCTTCAGCAGACTCGCTTGTACCCTGGTATTTTTGGCAAATAAATAAAATATCGCGAATAACCGAGAAAATATGTTCATGGATCCCGGTGATTATCTGACCATCAACAAAAGCGGATTCAGGTGGGTTATCTAACGCTATTTTTATGCCACGCTCACGGGCGAGCAGTTGAATATCAAAATTTTTATATTTATCGTAGATTTCGGCACTTGAGTCGGTGTGACTGCCGACATTTAACACCGCTAATGCACAGTTTCTGAATAGCCTATAACGCTCACTGGTGGTCGACTGTTGTAGTAAATCCACCTCTAACTTTGATAATAAATTCAACACCCCAGTAGGGTTGAGTTCTACTCGCATCGGCTTACTCCTTGTGGTTATGCCAAGCGTTTATTTGAGACAAAGCCTGTCTCTACCGCTATTCTTTGCTTCATAGAGGGCAGCATCAGCACGGTCAAAGACCGTTAAGCTAGTATCGCCTTGCTTAAATTGTGTTGCCCCAAGAGAAATAGTAATGACTACTTCGTTTTCTTTAAATTTGAATGGTATTGATTTGATGACTTGCCTGACTTTTTCAAGTGGCTTTTGCGCATTATTGAGCGACATGCCAGGCATCAATAACACAAACTCTTCTCCACCATAGCGGGCAATAAAGTCACTTTTGCGAATGGATTTTCGCAAAGCTCTGGCAATGACTTGCAGTGTTTTATCCCCTGCACTGTGACCGTACTGGTCGTTGATGGATTTAAAGTGATCGACATCGATTACCACTAGGGTAATGTCACTTTTATTCACTGCAAACAAATGCAGTTCTTGATTTAAACGCTCATCAAACGCGGCGCGATTAGGCAGCTTAGTCAGACTATCCAATAAGCTTTTGTACTTTTGTTCATTTAAGCGCCGCTTATAGCTGCTGACCTTGGACTCCAGGGTATTAATTCTATGGTTAATGGCATCAAATGAATCCAACAAGGCTTCACGCTCATTACGCTCTAATTTGTCGCGCTCAATAAGTTCAGCACTGAGTTGTTTCAGTTCGTTATCTACCAGTTGTTTGAGTTCAGTGATGGATTGTGCACTTTGAGTTTTCTCATTCAACGTTTGAATCTTGTTTTCAATGCGCTCATTGAGGGTAGCTAACTCTTTCGAAGTAGACTTTGAACGCGCCGTGGTTTCCACCACTGAACGGTGCAGCTCTTCTAAGGTTTGGTTCAACGACACCAAAAAGCCCTGCGCCGATTGCCGTTCTTTGGCGATGGCATCGGCTATGATTTTTATTACTTGGGCTGCGCAATCATAGAGGTTTTCTAGGCTGTCATTGGCCAAAATACTACTGCGGATCTCACTGACTTGCTCCAGCATTGACTCTTCAAAAATAAGCTCATTGATCAGGGCCAGTAAATCCGAGGCCAAGTTTGGGAAGTTACCCGCTAAGGTATCCTCAGATACTTCAACTTTCGACTGTAAAACTTGATGGTATATGCTGACTAAAGCTTCTAAAACGGGAAGAAAACCAGTTGTAGAATTAATATCTTGTAATTCACTATCGAGTATTGTGCGCAATTTGCGTCTGGCATCATCCGGCACACCCTTTACTTTTTGCAGTGATCGTCCACTTTGCTGAATAGCTTGCACTAATGCACGATGATTGGCGTTATTGGTGCTTTCTTGTTGTTTTAACGGTTCCGATATATTTTCGATAAGTGGGACTAGGTGTTCAAAATCTACGCCTTTGTTTAAGGCGCTGCGAAACTTTGCCAGCTGATTATCCAGTGAAACGTCCTGACCTTTACAAGCAAGAGAGAGTTTTGACACAAACTGAGTTAATAATTCTATTTGTTGTTTTCTAGCATCCTCGAGCGTTTTTCTAGCTGCAATCGCTTGATTGAGTTTTTGCTCGAGTTTTACGGCGTTGTCAGTCACGAAATTCCAGTCTTTTATTAATATCTTAGTCTATAAGTCTACAACAATTTACGACATTGTGCGCGATATTTTAACGGCGTAAAGTATCGGATTGTAACGGCTGTTCATCGATATTCATTAGCGCCACTTGAGGCTATCTGCTAGATTGCCAAAAAATAATAAAGCACCTCAAAATTATGAAAAAACCTTTTCTCAGTCTATTAGGGATGATAGCGCTCAATGCTTATGCCACGGTCGAATACAAAGTGTCATTCGATCAACCTGAGCATCACCTTGCTAACGTCGAAGTGACCTTCCCAAAAACAAGCCAGGCCAGTTTGGATATTAAACTGCCTGATTGGCGCACAGGTCGTTACGAAATTTTAGATTTGGCTAACGGCATTCGCTTTTTCAGTGCCAGCACTGACGACAACCAGCCATTGCAATGGCAAAAAATAGATAAAAACACGTGGCGTGTCCACCTTGAGGAGTCAACCCAAGTCAATGTTGAATATCAAGTGTATGCCAATGAACTAGGCTTACGGGCACGGCATGTGGATGATAGCCATGCGTTTATCGATGCTTCAGGCTTTTTTATGTTCAGCGACGCTTTTCGCAACGAGCCGGTGACGGTGGAATTAGCTGTTCCTAGCGGTTGGCGTTCAGTCTCTGGTATGCAGTATGGCGATACAAAACACAGTTTTAAGGCTGAAAATTATGACATCTTACTTGATTCGCCAATTGAGACGGGTATCAACCAACTACATAAATTCAGCGTTGACGATCGTGACTACGAGCTGGTGATTTGGGGTGAAGGGAATTACGACGTAGAAATGATGATTTCGGACCTGAAAAAATTGGTGCAAACGGGTTCGCTTATTTGGCACCAATACCCCTACCAACGTTATGTCTTTATGGTTCATGCCACCAGCGGCGCAAGAGGGGCTACCGAACATTTAAACTCCACTATCATTCAACGCCACCGTGACAGCTTTAAAGAACGTGACGATTACGTTGGCTTTATGGCCACTGCAGCACATGAGTTTATCCATACCTGGAACGTTAAAAATTATCGCCCAGCTGGGTTAGTGCCCTATGATTATGTTGCGCCTAACTACACAGACTTATTATGGCTGGCTGAAGGCTCTACCAGTTATTTTGAAGATTATTTACTGCTTAGCGCCGGGATCACCAGCAATGATGAATACCTAGACATGCTTACCAAGCGTATCAATCGTCACCTTGAAACACCAGGACGCACAGTACAATCGGTAGCCCAAAGCAGTTTTGATAAATGGATCAACCAAGGTGGCGATCACGGCCACAACTTCAGCACCAATATTTACTCTGAAGGCGCTTTGGTGTCCATGGCATTAGATCTTGATTTATTAATCCACTCAGAAGGTGAAATCAGTTACCGCGATGTTCACCGCGAGCTATATAAACAACACAAATTGCCAAACAGCTTCACCAGTGAGGACGTTAAAGCGATTTTAAAACAACTGTCTGGTCGTGACTACAGTGATTGGTGGCAACAGTACGTTGATTCTCCGGCAAAGATTGATTTTGCTGGGTTACTGCAAAAAGTAGGGCTGAGCTTTGCTTATCCACAAGACAGCCAAGTAGTGGCAGGCTTTGATGGCAAAGCAAGCAAACTGGGTGAACTTCTGCAACTGCAACGCGTTGCTAAAGATGGCAATGCTTGGCAAGCGGGCCTGACAGCGGGCGATCAAATAGTGTCCTTCGATAGGCACCATGTACGTGATACGTTAGCCGCCAGCTTGGAGCATTTTACTCCGGGGCAAGTGGTTACCGTACACTTTATTCGTCGTGATAAATTAATGACTACCGAGATAACCTTGGCAACCAAATATGATAAGCCAAGAAAAGTTACTCCAGTGACCACGCCAACGGCTTCACAACAACGCCTTTATCAAGCTTGGATGGGAGTTGCACACCCACACGCAAGCAAGTAAACCGAATAGATAAACTAAGCAAAGGGAAGACCAACTATCATTGGCTTCCCTTTTTTCGTATCTAGGTGTTCTCGATTTTGTTTATTTGCTCTTGTTACTGAGCCTTTGTGGCCAATATAACAAAGATTACATAATACGAGAGAAGAATCTTGAACGGTTTTTCGTGCGACCACGGCGCATAGAAGAACGGATTTGCGAGCGGGTACCCGCCAACCAGCTTTCACGGTCTACCTTGGCATCTTCGCCACGGCGCGCCTCTTCGGTGGCTCTAAAACCACAAAATTCACGGTATGCTTTAAGGTCTAATGACAACTCTTGAAGCACAAGCTCAATCATAATGGCATCATCAATGAAGCCTAATACCGGAACATTATCCGGAACAATGTCTTCTGGTTCACTGAAATAGGCAAGAGATGCCATGATTTCACGCTTTTCATCTTCAGGCATTTGCCACTCTTCATCAAGCACAGCATCGATTAAGGTTTGAAGGGACAGCAAACGAGTGCTGACAAATTCAGGTAAGTTGGATTTTTCCATCGATGCCACCAGCTCTCTGGCTTTAGCTATGATTTCGCTATCGCTCATTTGGCTATTTTTTTCAATCGCCGCTTTCATCATGCCGCGAAAGTGTTCTAAATCTGCATCTGATAGTTCAAAGTTTATTTCGATAGACACTAGAGTGCTCCCTCAACGTTATTATTATCAATGGATTAAACAAAAGTTACACATTTTGCAATAATCTTAAATATTAGCATATCTTCGTTATAAGTCTTGTTTAATTTAGCCTTTTTGCAGTCCAGTCTCTAGTAAAAAATCACATTATTTTTACTGCTTATTGATGCAAGTATGCTTGGTATTTAACGCGGTTCTGAGCTTGATAATGGCGGTTGTAAATAAACTTTCTGATCTGAAGCCACTGCTTTTTAAAAAAACGGCCACTTTTGGATTTAGGGTCAGACTGAGCAGCAATGGTACTTGCAAAATTAGTTCCCTGAAGCACTGGGTGCGGCTCTAACATGAATATGTCGAGATCTTTTTCCCAAAAATACTGTAAGTCGGTGTCAAAAGGTCTACCAAAAGGCACTGCGGCGGCTAAGATTTTTTTGGCGCCATCAAGGCTGATTAAATGGGCACATGCTCCCGTCGACACTTTGCGTTGGCTTACCAGCTGCTCACCACTGGGCAATGGAATAGCAAAATCGCTGTGATAGCTTTTTTTGCCATAAGGAGCGAGCTTTATCACATCCCACTTAAATGGAATGGTGCGAGGCAAAGATAAACAATCGCGAAACTGAGGCTGCAACTGGAAATCATCTTCAAAAATAAAGGCGTAAGGCAGTTGCCGTGCGACAATCTGCTGCAGCGCTTTTAAATGACTAATATAACAACCAATCTCACCTACACTAAGGGGTCGATAAAACTGCCTAGCATTCAACTTAGCACAGTAATATTGATTTAACTGCTGTGGTGACAGCGCTTTGCCATACACCGCCTCGATACGTTCAAAGGCAATACCAAAGGCCTCAAACTGCTTGCGGGCTGCGGCAAGTCTGTCTTTGCTGCCGGCTAAATTTATTAAAAATAGTTGTGCTTGGTTAGTATACTCAGCGCTATTGTGTACCATGTTTGTCTCGACAAGTGGGGTCGTGTCTAACGACGCTTTGTGTTTGTCGAGTCATATTATTGCCTATGCATGTCACTGTTATGACAAGATTGCGCACCGCCAACTTTTGGCTTTGCGTCCACCACAGTACCCAAACAAAAGGATTATTCGCTGTTGCTTGCTGTGACGTCGAGAGTCAATTGCCAGGGCGACTTTTTACTCAAACTTTGTGCTAAAGATAAGCTGATTGTCGCGCTATTATTTGTGCCATGATATCGAGTCTGATACTTAGGTAATGGCCGTTCTAGCTGTTTTTGCCACTCTCCACCTAAACACTGTGACAAAAGGCTTTCACCATACTGTAGCATGGTCACCGCGTCATCATAATTGGCAAACGACTCTACACAAAGGTACTTCTCGTCAGCGTTTAGCGACGCCACAATTTGGCATTGCTCGCCCACTAAGTGTGCTTTGGCTTGCCAAGATTTTAGCAATTTAGCGTCAACCTCAGCGCCTTTTAAATCAGCAAAGCCAACCTGACTTTGCTTGATAACAACTGCTAGTTTATCGCAACCGTCCAGTTGCGATAGTTGCTGCTGTTGTTTCGGGGTTAGGGAAGAGCAGCCCACTAACACCATGGGTAATATAGTAATAAGCAGTTGCTTTGGGTTCATGTTATTTAATGCATTCAGTCTAAGTATTTCCTAAGCATAATAAAAAATCATAGAAATGCTTGTGTTTAATACAAAACTTAACTGGCAGAGACTGTTAAACCGGGGACGAGTGCACAATAAAGTGGCTGCAGTGACAGCCACTTTATTCGCTCATGCGGTTATTTATGCCGTGAGGCTAGGGTGTTTGCCACCTCTGCTAAGGTTAGACCTTGGCGCTGTAGCAACACAATGAGGTGATAGAGTAAATCAGCAGACTCGTTTAACAATTCTTCATTGTCATGTTTCATCGCCGCCAGGGCAACTTCAACTCCCTCTTCTCCGACTTTTTGACAGCTTCGACTCAAGTCTTTAGCAAACAGACTCGCAGTGTAACTGCTGTCAGGCGAGGCATTTTTACGCTCGGCAATTACTCGCTCTAACTTGCCTATAAAAGCCAGCTCAGGAGTGGCTTCAGCAAAACAACTTTCGCTGCCCAAATGGCATGTAGGACCCTCAGGCTCAGCAAAAATAAGCAGGCTATCAAAATCACAATCGGTATGCACTGAGTGTAACCGTAGCACGTTATTGGAGCTTTCTCCTTTGGTCCAAAGTCGTTGCTTTGAGCGCGAATAAAAAGTCACCAATTGCTTTTCAAAGGTCACGGCTAAAGCGGCTTGGTTCATAAACCCTTGCATTAGCACCGTCCCCGTGGACACATCTTGTACAATTGCTGGGATTAACTCCGACTTGGCAAAGTCTACCTGAGTCATATTTTCCTGAGTAATTAACATAGTCGAGTCGCCACCTTATTGTCGGCTAAAAAGTGTTTTAGTTCTGGAATGTCGATAATACCTTTGTGGAACACACTGGCGGCAAGGGCGCCATCTACATTGGCTTGCTCAAACACATCAACAAAGTCTTGCATACTGCCCGCACCACCGGATGCGATCAGTGGAATGTCACATTGGCTTCTGATATTCGCAAGCTGCTCAATGTCATAGCCTTTTCTAACGCCATCTTGATTCATGCAATTTAACACGATTTCACCGGCACCAAGTTGCTGTACCCGCTCCACCCACTCTTGGGTTTTGTAACGGGTACGGCTGGAGGCATTAGGGTCGCCAGTAAGTTGGTAAACCAGGTATTCATTGCTTTGTGCATCATAAAAGCTATCAATTCCGACCACCACGCACTGCTTACCAAACTCATCGTGCAACTCTTTAATAAGCTCTGGTCTGGCAATAGCCGGGCTGTTGATGGAAATCTTATCGGCACCTTGCTCTAATACACGAGCCGCATCAGCAACCGACTTAATGCCACCGGCTACGCAAAATGGGATTTCAATGTGTCTGGCCACTTCAGCCACCCAATTTACGTCCAACAACCGCTTTTCAACGCTGGCACTGATCTCATAAAACACCAGCTCATCGGCACCAGCGGCACTGTAGCGCTGGGCTAAATCCAAAATATCACCAACGATTTCATGGCCCTGAAACTTTACACCTTTAACCACTTGACCATTTTTAACGTCCAAACAGGGAATTATGCGTTTTGATAACATGCCAACGCCTCCTCAACCGTAAACACCCCTTCAAGTAGCGATTTACCCAGTATTACTCCTCCAGCGCCTTGCTGTGCCAACTGTTCAATATCACTTAAGCTGCTGACACCGCCGGATGCCTGCACCTGAATCTTGCTATTGTGATTAACAATATCTTGGTAAAGCTGGAAAGAAGGACCGGTCATGGTGCCATCTTTACTGATGTCCGTACATAAAAAGTTAACCACACCCTGTTGATAATAATAATCCAGCAATTCAAATAAATCGTGTTCAGCGTCATTCAACCAGCCATGGGTAGCAGGCTGCCACCCTCTGGCAGTTTTGTTAACATCCAGGGCAATCACGAATCGCTCTGGGCCAAATTGAGCAATCCAGTCGCTCACCGTTTGCTGCTGCTCTACGGCCATGGATCCAATCACCACTTGCGCGGCGCCAGCTTCTAACCACTGTGCAACATCCTCCTGACGACGAATGCCACCACCTACTTGGTAAGGAACCGTTAACTGTTGAGTTGCCTGCTGGATCACTTGCCATTGTTTTTTATCTGGATCACGGGCGCCCTCTAAGTCCACCAAATGCAGTTTCTGCGCCCCGGCATCCTGATACTCAAGCAGTCTTGCTTCCAGTTCAAAAGGATAGAATTGTGCGCTTTCGTATTTACCTTGGTAAAGACGCACAATGTTGTTATTTAATACGTCCAACGCGGGAATAATCATGTGTCGTCCTTATAGTTGCCAATTAATGAAATTTTGCAGCAAAGCAGCCCCCACTTTACCACTGCGTTCAGGGTGGAATTGCATTCCAGCGTAATTGTCTTTTGCCACAATGGCCGAGAACGTTTCGCCATATTCGCCACTGACCAAAGTAGACTGGTTTACGGTATGGGCAAAACTGTGGACAAAATACACTTGATCTTGAGCCGTAATACCTAACGCAAGAGGGTGCTGTTGCTGAACCTGTAAGTTATTCCAGCCCATGTGGGGAGCGGTTTGGCCTTGGGTATCGAGTAATTTAACCTGACCTGGTATCTGACCAAGACAGTCAATGCCGCCTTCTTCAGTCGACTCGCACAACAGCTGCATGCCAAGACAGATACCCATCAGCGGCCGCTGATATTCGGCAATAGCCTGATCCCAACCTTGTTGCCGTAAACGCTGCATAGCAACATTGGCGTGGCCAACTCCAGGCAAAATAGCACGATCAAATTGCGCTAGTTTTTCTGGTGCGGTGATCACTTCCGGTGTCACCCCTAAACGTTCAAAGGCAAAACGTACCGAGTTGATATTGGCACAGCCGGTATTGATTATGGCAATCATAAACACCCCTTAGAACTTGCCGTTTGCTGAGATTCGTCCACTGCGATGGCCATTCTAATGGCACGGGAAAAGGCTTTAAACAGCCCCTCTACTTGGTGGTGGGCATTGCCCTGACTGACACTCAGAATTAAGCTTACAGCGGCATTATCAGCAAATGATTTGAAGAAGTGCTCCACCATCTGTACGTCTAAGTCGCCCACTTTTTCACGACTGAAGTCGGCATTTAGCACAAATGAAGCCCGACCTGACAAATCCAACTGACATTCTGCTTTACACTCATCCATTGGCAAAGCAAAGCCATAGCGTGCAATTTTCGACTTGGTTCCCAAGGCTTGTTTAAACGCAACGCCTAAAGCGATACCAATGTCTTCGACTAAGTGATGCTCATCAATATGGAGATCTCCCTTCGCCTGCACGGTCAAACCAATGTTGGCGTGGGTTCTGATCTGATCCAGCATGTGATCAAAAAAGCCCAATCCGGTAGTAATGCTACCATTGGCTTGTTGATCCAAATTGACCTTCACCGCTATTTGCGTTTCTTTGGTATTGCGAACAACTTCTGCTTGACGATTGGCTGTGGTTAATTCGGTCACGATGGCAGGCCAATTATCTTCATAACGTATGCCTTTAATGCACAAATTCTCAGCCAGCTGAAGGTCAGTATCACGGTCACCAATCACCGCTGACTTGCTAAGGTCAACCTTGCCTGAACGCATAAGCTCAGTGAGCAAACCAGTTTTGGGTTTACGACACTGGCAGCCATCACTATCAAAGTGCGGGCAAATAAGCACGTCTTCAAATTGAATGCCTTGGCTGGTTAAAATTTGCATCATTTTATCTTGTGGGGCATCAAAGTCAGGCTTTGGAAAACTGGCGGTGCCAAGCCCATCTTGATTCGACACCATCACTAACTTGTAACCCGCACTTTGTAATGCCAATAATGCCGGAATGACATTCGGCAGTAAGGCGAGTTTTTCAAGGCTATCAACTTGTTTATCCGTTACCGGCTCTTCAATAATGGTGCCGTCACGGTCAATAAATAAATAGGGGGCGCTCATGATACTTCCTTTACTGGTTGGCTTTGCTCTAGCCAACACTTAACTTGTTTTAATTCTTGCTCATTGCCAATCGAGATCCTAAGCCAGTTATCCTGACCGTATAACACAAAGGGTCGCATGATCAGACCTTGCTCCATGGCTGTGGTAATAAATTGCTTGTCACTCAGTTGTAAGGTAACAAAGTTGCCTTCACCCACTAATATTTGAGTGACAATATCGCTTTGCTCTAACCAACTAATCAGCTGCTGTTTGGCGAGATTCAAAATACTCACTTGACGCTGCATTTGGGTAATAGCATTAACGGTTAACGCTTGCTCGGCAATTTGTGCCACCACAACCGAAACTGGGTAAGGCGCGATAACTTTACGAACTGGTGCTAAAACAGTGTCACTGGCAAGCATAAAGCCCACGCGCAATCCAGCCAGAGCAAATGCCTTAGACAGTGTGCGTAGCACCACAATATTACTAAACTCTGCAATTAGCCCTGCAGCCGTTTGCTGGTAACAAAACTCAATATAAGCTTCATCGACAACCACCAAGGCTTGCCCTTGTATGCGTTTTGCTAAAGAGGCAATGCGCTCGACACTTTGCATCGACCCTGTGGGGTTATTCGGATTACAAATAAATACTAATTTAGCACCCGCTGTGGCTGCCACCAGCTCATCCACTTCAAGCTCTGCTAAGTCTTTCTGGCTCAGCTCATTAATGGCAACATTATGGGTATCGGCTGTGACCTTATACATGCCATACGTTGGCGTAAAAATGGCAATACTGTCTTTGCTGGGCTGGCAAAACGTTCGTACAAGTAGCTCTATCCCTTCATCGGCGCCACGGGTCATTAACACTTGTTCGGCGTTGACGTTAGCGTAGTTGGCATAGGCTTCAATAACCGCCTGCGGTTGCGGATCTGGATACCGGTTTAAGTCCTCGAAACGCTGCTCTAATACCTTGTTATAAGGGCTCTCATTGGCATTCAGCCAAGTGGTGCCAGTCAGCTTTTCACTTTTAGCTGAGCTATACGCTTTCAGTTGTTCAATGTTCTTTGGTAACGATATAGTGCTCATTTTTATTTCTCCAAGCGCACTTTCACGGCATTGGCGTGGGCGTCTAAGCCCTCGGCCTCAGCAATAGGCAAAATGGCGGAACTTAATGTCTGTAAGCCAGATTTTGAAATAGTCTGTACCGTATAGGCCTTATAAAAATCCATTAAATTCAAGCTCGAATAAGTTTTAGAATAGCCGTACGTTGGTAATACGTGATTGGTACCAGAGGCATAATCACCAGCTGATTCTGGGCTATAGTCGCCAACAAACACCGAACCTGCGTTTTTAACTAAGGGCAGATATTGCTCAGCATAACGAATTTGTAAAATCAGGTGCTCAGGACCATACTCTCCCGAAATAGCAAACGCTTGGCTTAAATCGGCCACTAAAATCAAACTGCTATTTTCAAGCGCGGCGCGGGCAATGTCAGCACGGCTGAGCGTTTGTAACTGCCGCTCAAGTGCCGCCTGGGTTGCCACTATCGTGCGTTCACAATCGCATAATAGTATCACTTGAGAATCACTGCCGTGCTCTGCCTGAGAAAGTAAGTCTGCGGCAATAAACTCAGGGTTAGCGCCATTATCAGCAATCACTAACACTTCAGATGGGCCTGCCGGCATATCAATAGCAAGACCTGGAACGGATTGTGATAGCAGCTGTTTTGCCATGGTGACAAAGCTATTACCTGGGCCAAATATTTTGTTTACTTGTGGCACGCTCTCGGTGCCAAGCGCCATAGCGGCAATGGCTCCAGCGCCGCCACACTCCACTACCGTGGTGACTCCACAGAGTTTAGCTGCATATAAAATAGCTGGATTGATGCGCTCATCGCCCTTAACTGGGGTGGCTAACACAATGGTGCTGGCGCCACTTAATTGCGCACATACCCCTTGCATCAACACCGATGAAGGCAATGGAGCACTGCCTCCAGGGATATATAACCCCACTGCGGCAATTGCTTGATAGCGCAATTCACAACGCACACCAGGTTGGGTATCAACAACAACCGGTTGTGGCTGCTGTTGCTCATGGAACTTTCTGATGTTGCCATACGCTTGCTCGATTGCCGATTTTAGCTCAGGTGATAATTGCCTTTCACTGTCATCAATTTCTTGCTGTGGAACGACAATCCTTGGGGTTGTACGCTTATCAAATAACTCAGCGTAGTAGAGTAGGGCGTCATCACCGCGCTGTTTAACATTGCTGATTATCTCTTCAACGCTGCTTTTTACCTCCTCGCTCACTGACACAGCAGGTCGATTAAGGCTAGCAGCACGTTCACTGGCAGAGGCTTGTTGCCACACTAGCATGGGATCACTCCATCATCTTTTCAATTGGCATAACAAGAATGGAATTGGCACCGAGCGCTTTGAGCTCTTCCATGGTTTCCCAGAATAAGGTTTCTGAGCTGACCATGTGCAAGGCTACGTAGTCATCGCTGCCAGCTAAAGCTAACAAGGTTGGTTGACCTGTACCAGGTAATAGCTCACACACTTGGTCCAATTTATCCTTAGGAGCGTGCATCATGATGTATTTGCTTTCTTTGGCTTGTTTCACCCCTTTAAGGCGCGGCATTAAGGTATTAATTAACGACAACTTGCTGGTATCAGTTAAGTTGGCATTTTGGATTAAACACGCGTTCGATTCTAAGATGGTATCGCCTTGTATTAGGCCATTGGCTTCAAGGGTGGCACCGGTTGATACCAGATCGCAAATTGCATCAGCCAGCCCAGCGCGCGGTGCAACTTCAACAGAGCCCGTTAGCATAACGACGCTGGCGTCGATGTTTTCACGTTGTAAGTATTGCTTAAGGATTTCTGGGTAGGTGGTGGCAATGCGTTTGCCATTGAACCAAGCTTTGTCTTGCTGGCCAAGCTCTTGTGGCCAAGCCAATGCTAGGCGGCAAAAACCAAAGTCTAGTTTTGAGAGCTTTTTCACTTCAGCGGCTTGGGCATTGCGAACGCGTTCAGCCTGTACTTCTTCAAGGACGTTTTCACCAACAATACCTAAATCGCACACGCCATCCATTACTAGGCCTGGAATATCGTCATCACGCACACGCAGAACATCAATAGGCATGTTGGTAGAGTGTGCAATAAGACGCTGCTCTCTTAAGTTAAGCTTAACACCCAGTTGCTTTAGCAGCGCCTGACAGTCTTTTGATAAGCGTCCTGATTTTTGAATTGCGATTCTTAAACGATTGTTGTTGCTCATAATTTATTTCCTAATTCTTAAAACGAAAAACCCCGAGGCGGAACCTCGGGGCGAAATAAACTTGGACTATTTTGGTCTCGCCGGAGGTTCCTTTAAGGAATAACCCACCAGCGAAATAACTGACAGGTTATCCCGTATGATGATGGTGATGATGAACGGCTGTCAGTGTGATAAACATAATAAAACCTTGAAATTTGTTTACTGTCTAATTGAGTACATTTATAGATAAACATACTAACATGAGTGTTGGCAATCATTTTTTTAACTTATTTAAAGTCTAACTTATAACTGCCGATAATAAGCATATACAACAGAGAGTTATTTGAGGTGAGATATGGATGCGTTTAAGCCCTTTTTAGGGCCAATAGTCAGGCTGGATGTCAGTCACAAGCCGACTTTTCATGTTGCTGGCGTGCAGCACTACAAAGTTGAAAAAGTAAAAAACGATTTAAAAGCCGAAATGGCGTTAAAGCGTCAACAGCAAAAGGAAGATAGAATCCCCGACAGCGATGAAGACCAAGAGGAAAACAAACACCATGAGGAAAATAAAGGCGAAAACTTAGACACCTGGGCTTAATGTTGCGTTTCCCCCACCTACTTTGACCTAATATCGAAACGGTATTTAAGCGATTATACTTTTTGCATTCAACTACAAAGGGACTAACCTGTAGCCTAGGACAGCGCCTGTAAGTCAGCTTTGTTCATACTATTACCTCATAGTCATCAATTGTTTAGATAATAGGATTTGTCATGGTTCTAGCTTCTTTAGCCATCTTGCTTGGCTTACTATTTTTAATTTGGAGCGCGAATAAATTTATTGACGGTGCCTCTACCTTAGCTAGTAACAGCGGCGTGTCGCCTCTTATTATCGGCATGGTTATCGTAGGATTCGGTACATCAGCTCCCGAGGTATTTGTCTCAGCTATAGCGGCATATAAAGGCAGTTCGGAACTGGCGGTGGGCAATGCACTGGGTTCAAATATCGTCAATATTGGTTTAATAGTAGGTATTACAGCAATAATCGCACCGCTGAGAGTGCACTCGGCTATTCTAAAAAAAGAGCTGCCAATCTTATTATTTCTAGTCATTTTTTGCGGCATCCTACTGAAAGACTTTGACCTATCTTTGACAGATTCATTGATATTGTTAACCGCGTTGGCCGCGTTTGTTCTTTGGACAGTGGTTATTGCTCGGCGCCAACCACACGATCAGCTAGCACATGTCGAGGGTATGATCGGTGATAATAATAAAGCAACCAACCTGAGTGCATTACTGAGCCTAACCATTGGGCTTGTGGTCTTATTAATGAGCTCTAGGTCTTTAGTGTGGGGAGCCGTAGAAATTGCTACCATACTTGGTGTCAGTGATCTCACTATTGGTCTTACCGTCGTGGCCATTGGCACCTCCTTACCAGAACTTGCAGCTTCGATTATTGCAGTTCGTAAAGGAGAACACGATCTTGCGGTCGGTAATGTTGTTGGTTCAAATATATTTAATATACTTGCTGTCATGGGGCTGGCAGGAGCAATTCACCCTACTGTAGGGTTAGCAAAAGACATCTTATATCGCGATTGGTTGGCGATGCTATTGATGACGGTTTTATTATTTATTATGGCAATAGGTTATAGGCGAGAAGGTAAAATTAATCGCTTCGAGGGCGCACTGCTGTTATCACTGTACATTGGCTATAATGTGTATTTATTGCTGTAGTAATATTACTGCATCAGTATACACATTAACTCATTGGCAAGTTTAATACAGCGAGCCGTTATTTTGGCCCTGCTTATATCACAATAACGCTCAATAAGCTGATAATTTATTTAATAGAATAGAGAAAATAGTATTGTGCTATGCTGTTAAAATAAGTCGTTTAAAGTAAACCGTTTTGAACTGTCATTAACGTCAAGTACACCAGCTAAAATTGAGGTACTAACAGTGCAAGTTATTATAGTTCTTAAGAAGCCCATATAACAAATTCATGTCTACCGGCTTAGCTAAATGGCTTACAAACCCTTGGTTAAGATAAGTATCTACATCATCTGCCATCACATTAGCAGTAAGCGCAACCACTGGGATCTCGGGGTTGATTTTAGCGATTTCTAGCTGTGCTATTTTACCATCCATCTCCGGCATATGAATATCCATTAGAATTAAATCAAAACGCTCTGTTTTAACCGCATTTAAGGCCTCAACACCATTTTCAACAAGTGTTAAGGTTGCGCAGGTTGCTTCAAGCATGCTCCGAATGACAACTTGGTTTATTTTATTATCCTCTGCAATTAAAATTTTCATACCTTCAAGTGATGGGGCACTCAGAGATTTATTACCATGACGTTTGCTGGTCAGATTGGTTTTCTCTAAGGGTAATAAAACGGTTACTGTGGTTCCACAACCTTCATGACTGTTTAAATCAATGTGACCATTCATTAATTTAACTAAGCTTAGGGTGATCGACATGCCTAAACCCGTACCACCATATTTGCGCGTTGTTGATGTATCGGCTTGGGTGAATCGATCAAATATTTGAGATTGCATTGCTTCAGAGATACCAATACCGGTGTCGATGACTGCAACTTTTAACACACTTTTTCCGTTGTGGTTTTCACTAGCTAGTTTAATTTCAACTGAACCTTGGTTTGTAAACTTAACTGCGTTTGTGACCAAGTTTAAGATGATTTGTCTCACTCTTACAATGTCGCCTATCCAGCCTTCATTAAATTCCTTATCCATTGAGACAATAAGATCTATCGCTTTATTGCTGACCATCGCATCAACGTCATACTTGATTGATTCGATTACCTCTAGCATTGAAAAAGGCGCTTTTTCTATAATTAATCTGCTCGATTCGATTTTTGAAAAATCAAGAATATCATTAATAATGGTCAACAGACTTTGCGCGGAATACGCGGCATTATCAATCACCTTTTTATGACTATGGTTTAAATCAGCATGTTGCAATAATTGCAAGCCACCGAGTATGGCGTTCATGGGTGTTCGGATCTCATGACTCATGTTCGCTAAGAATTCTGTTTTTGCCAGAGCTGCTGATTCTGCCTTGAGCTTTTCAGATTCCAATACTTGTAGGGTGTTGACTCTTTCGGTGATGTCATAATTGACACCCACCACCTTGATGGCGCTTTGTGAGTCATCGAAAATAACTTTGCCATTGGCTTTGATGTACTTAATTTCCCCCCTAGAGCCTATAACACGAAACTGAGTATCGTATGGTGTGTTGTCTCTGATTGCTTTGTCGAGCAGCGTTTTGGCATCATCAATGTCCTCTGGGTGAACGGCGCTTTCCCATGCATCAAATGCCCCAGAAAAGTTGCACTTTTCTACGCAATACAATTTGTACATCCAATCATCCCATTTCAATTCTCCGGTGATCAGATCCCACTCCCACACTCCCATGCCCAATACGTCATTGGCTAACTGTAACCGAATAGACTCGGCCACAGCTCTTTCCCTCATCTGCTTTTCTTTTTGCTCTATCTCTTTGTGGCGAGTGATATCTTGAAACACACCAAATAAACCAACGCATTCACTATTTTGAAAAAGTGGCTTACCCAATGCTTTAACCCAAATAGAATTCCCTTTGTATGTAACTAGCTCAAGTTCGAGATCCCAAGGTTGGCCTTGCTGTATTCCCAGTGACACCGCTTCGGTGATCAGTTGTTGACTTCTTCCAGGTTTGTAAAAGGCGATTCCTGACTCAATAGTTGGCTGGTAATCTTCGGGAGCTTCATGTATGCGTCTCGTCTGTTGACTCCAGGTCACCTCATTGGTCTTCAGGTTCACTTCCCACGTACCGATATTAGCGGTCTTTTCAAGCTCATGTAGTAAGTTGGCCTGCTTCTGCAATTCAGCTTTTTGCTTGTTCTCTTGTTCAATACGTTTAGCTTCTTGCTCTTTTACAGCAGTGATATCGGTGTGTGCGCCTAACATCCTAATAGGCTTACCCAATTCGTCACGAATGGCCAGTCCACGGCAACGGATCCATACCGTATGGCCATTTTTGTGGGTGTATCTGACTATTTGATCGTATGGATGGCTTGGATCACGGCAATGCTTTTCGAAATTTTCTAACGCCAAAGAAAAGTCTTCTTTGTTAATTATATTCTGCCATTCACTCGCAAAGTGTTTCATGTCCTCTGGGCAATACCCTAACGTTTGCCAGAATGTTGGGCTCATCCATTCATTTTCGGGGTTTTCTAGATCCCAAAACCACATGCCATCTAAAGAGGAGCTCTCGATAAAGTCAAAAATTTTATCGTCAGATTTGAGTAACTGTTTAAGCTCTTGATAAAGATAATGCTCGGTGTGCACGCTGGATTTTTTCAACGTTTCTTCTCACTATAATGGAAATGACCCAACCTTTGTCATTATAGAATAGCAGCAAAGATGGTCTGTGGAGCATAAATTTACCACTGTGGTTTTATCTTCATCATACACAATGCCAACGACGCATATGTTCAACACCAAACCATAAGCATTTCACTTGCCAAAAGGTGGGCAATTCACTTTACGCTAAGGCTAATGGTTGCCATTTCACTGCGAGAAACATACAATTTCGCGATTCATCATTTGTGGTCTTAAATTCACTTTGTCAGTCACTGCGATATTTTCATCTCAAGGCCCTTTGGCTAAACACTTCCCAGGTTACCAACCACGCCAAGCTCAGATCGAAATGGCAGAGGCCGTTGCTAAAGCCCTGGATTCAAGACAGCAATGCGTGGCAGAGGCGGGAACCGGCACCGGAAAAACATTCGCTTACTTAGTGCCGGCCTTTAAAAGCAAAGGCAAAGTGGTGATTTCTACCGGTTCAAAAGCGCTACAAGAGCAACTCTTCCACCGCGATGTGCCCACCTTAAAAAAGGTCCTTACCAGTGGCAAAAAGGTCACCTTACTTAAAGGACGCGGTAACTATTTATGCCCTTATCGCTTGTCGCAGCATCTCAGCCACGTGCCCACAGATGATCCCGATGTTATGCACCAATTAGCCATGGTGGCTAAATTTGCCAGCGAAACCCAAAGTGGCGATTTAGCCGACTGCGTTGGTATCGAAGAAGATGCCAAGGTGTTGCCGTATGTCACTTCTACCGCTGATAATTGCTTAGGTAAAGAGTGCCCAGATTATCAAGACTGTTATATTCGTAAGGCGAGATTAAAAGCCATTGATGCGGATGTTGTGGTGATCAATCACCATTTATTTTTTGCCGATATGGCGGTAAAAGACTCTGGCTTTGCCGAATTAATTCCTACCGCTGACAGTTATATTTTTGATGAAGCTCATCAGCTTCCTGAAATCGCCAGTGATTATTTTGGTGAAACCATTAGCACCAAAGCCCTGCAAGCCTTAGTCAATGATATTAGAGTAATATACCGCTCTGACATTCCCGATATGTTGCAGCTTGGCAAAACCCTCAATAAATTGGAAACCAGCTTAGCGGACCTACGCCTGGTGTTTAATGCCGATGGTGCTCGTGGGGATTGGCGCGAGGCACTATCAAACAAACCCATCTGCGATGCCATGCACCGAGTGATCGCCAACCTCGACTTTTTATATAAAGTATTGAAACTGTGTTTAGACCGCAGCGAAAAAATTGAACACCCGTTCGAGAAAATCATGCAGTTTAAAAACCAGTTTGAACGGGCTTTTGATACCGCGCAAACCGGATTTAGCTATTGGTTTGAGACTACCCGACGGTTTTTATCCATTCATATTACACCGTTGGATGTATCGAATAAATTTGCTGACATTATCAACACCACCCAAGCCAGTTTTGTTTTTACCTCGGCCACGCTTTCTGTTGATAATTCATTAAATCATTTTAGCCGCAGTTTGGGGCTTAAGCCTAGCGCCGAATTTATTGTTGATAGCCCCTTTAACTATGGCCAACAAGCGTTACTTTGCTTACCCAGGTATTTACCAGAGAGCCGAGATGATCTGATGCCCCATGCATTGGTAAAAATAGCCAAACAGATCATCAAGGCTGCAAAAGGGCGCACTTTTTTATTATTCACCAGCTACCGCGCTATGCACCTTGTTTACGAGGGGTTAAGTACGGCATTGCAATATCCCGTATTTATGCAAGGGCAAGCATCCAAACGTATTATACTGGAACAGTTTATTCGCCACGGCAACGCCGTGCTGCTTGGTACCGCCTCGTTTTGGGAAGGGGTTGATGTGAGGGGCGATACACTCAGTTGCGTTTTAATTGATAAATTACCCTTTGCATCACCGGATGATCCCTTATTGCAAGCACGTATGCGAGATGCAGAATTGCAAGGCTTAGAGCCATTTGAAGCCATTCAGTTACCCCAAGCCGTGATCGCCTTAAAACAGGGTGTGGGGCGCTTAATTCGTGACGCCCAAGACCGTGGTGTATTGATTATTTGCGATAATCGTTTAGTTACGAGAAAATACGGCCAAACGTTTTTGAGCAGTTTGCCAGATATGTCACGAACTCGAGACCTCAATAAGGCAATTCACTTTTTAGAGAACATAGACAACAATGAAACATAACCTATTGGCTATCGACGCTTCCACCGAGGCGCTCAGTATCGCTCTTCATTTTGAAGGCAAATTTATTCGACATTTTGAAGTCTGTCCGCAGCAACATAGCCAAAAGATTTTGCCTATTGTTGAGCGCATTTTAAGAGAAGCCGAAATTTCATTAAGTGAATTAGATGGCATTGTATTTGGTCGTGGTCCGGGCAGCTTTACCGGCGTTAGGATCAGTACCGCGGTAGCCCAAGGACTGGCTTATTCCAGTAATTTACCTTTGGTGGGTGTATCCAACTTGCAAGCCATGGCACAACAAGCGCACATGGAGCATGGCCACCAGCAAGTGGTTGCTGCTATCGATGCTCGCATGGGAGAGATTTACCTGGCTCAATATCAAAGTGATGAAACTGGCTTAGTGCAACCTTTGACCGCCGAACAAGTCATCAAACCAGAGCAACTGCAATTGGATGCATCGGGCTACCATGGGGTAGGTACTGGCTGGCAAGCATTTGAGCAATTAGCAGGGCAACTCAATGTCAGCGTGATTGATACCATTACCTTACCAGATGCTTATTATATGTTGTTTATCGCAGAACCCGCCTTTAGCGCAGGAGAAACGGTGAGCGCAGCTGACGCGCAGCCGCAGTATGTAAGAGATACCGTAACATGGAAAAAGTTGCCAGGACGCGAATAAAGGCGTATTTTTATACTATAAGTTTGTTTGAGGTTACCTGAGCTCACCGATGAATTTAAATGCCATTGTTCAACAAGCTGGTACGTACCAACCTAAGTCACTGCCAAAAAAGGCGGTGCAACCTGTTGCGTCCGAACCTCAAGCAGCCCAGCAAAATAACCCACAAATTCGCAGCAGTGATAAAGGCATCGCGCTTGTTGAACAAATGCAAGCGCAGCAACGCTCCACCATATACGATCAGCCCAGCTATAATAACGGCAAAGCCATTGGCGAGTATCGCGCCATCGCCATGGAATCCCGCCGAGAAGAGATTAAAGACTTAATTGGCGTATCGGTTTACGCTTAATTATATCTGCTTCACACACAGTAAATTTACGCATTGTTTCTAAACGCCACCTTTTATAAGTGGTCAACTCCTGTTACAGAGCATTCTCGCTTTATACCCTATTAAAGGTACTTATTTCTTCCACTTAGCAACTATTTCAGGTACTTTACTCGCTTCAATACGTAGATATTGCATGTAATAGAATTTGCTATGATATGTATTAAGGACATGGATGAGAACAATTACAAAAACTATAAGCCAAGCACTGTGCTTTGCCGCTACGCTGGCAACAACCGGATGTATTGGTGTTGCTGTAACATACCCTACAGACAAAACTACCACTCAATACCAATCACTTACTATGGCTGATATGAAAGCACACTTCGGTGAGCCCGATACCGTATTTACTTTCGGTGACTCCGCAACTTGGGTGTATAACAACCGAGGAGAAGAGGGTGTTGGCTTAATCGTTGGGTTAGGGGTTGCTGTGCCACTGATGTTCTCAGAGGATAAAAAAACTAAAATTCACTTCAAAGACGGCGTGGTCAGCAAATTAAGCTATGTAAATGATGATAAAAAGTTAGCAGGCTTAATATGTGTACCAACTGGACTTATGACCATGCATGGAGCTGCTGCATGGAACTGGCGATGCTCTACTGGGGGTTAAGCTAAAACAAGGCAAGTGATCATTGCGGAAAATCTGAAAAGGGCTGCAACATAGCAGCCCAGTTAAAAGTGCTATTACTGCTTGCGAATAAACTCAATTAGTTTATCCGCAATGGCGGTATTGTTATGCGAGCCAATAAAATTTTCATAGCCCTTACCATAAGCATACACGGGCACATCAATAGCAGTGTGACCGCCGGTTGTCCAGCCAGTGAAAGAGGCTAAGTCTATCGCTTCTTTTACTACTTTCTCCACCGCTCTGTTATCGTTTTTAAGAGCCGCTTTTAGCTTAAGTTCCGTCGCGCTGTCATATTCAAGCCCAGTAGTGGATTGCCATACGGCTTTAACGTCTTTAGCTTGGCTTAATTTCTCCGCGATCACTCGCGCTGAGCCCGTTACCTTAGCAACCACATCTCGCTCCCAGCGATACTGGCCATGAGCGCCTAGAGTAAGCCCGCCCGTTGAGTGATCTGCTGTGATCACTAAAATGGTGTCTGGGTTGTTATCAACGTAGGCTTTTGCCAATTTTATTGACTCGGCAAAATCGTCCATTTCAGCCATAGCACAGGCAATATCATTAGCATGACCACACCAGTCAATTTGACTGCCTTCAATCATCATAAAAAAGCCAGCATCACTGCTGTTATCAACCAGCTTAAGTGCCTGTTTTGTCATAGCGGTTAACCGCATTGGCGCTTCGTCAAGCGCATGGGGAAGGCCTTTTTCAGCAAATAATCCCAATGCTGGTAATGACGAAATAGAATCTAAAGCATCTAAGCTATCAATGTATTGGTAACCTGCTTGCTTAAATTCAGCCACTAGATTGCGGTCTTCACGAATAAAATAACTGGTTCCGCCGCCTAACATAAGGTCAACCGCCGGCTTGTCATTAATTTTTAAATCCATGTAATCATCAGCGATTTCATTGTAGTTGCGACGTGACTCATTGTGGGCTGCAAAACTTGCCGGTGTGGCGTGGTTTATTTGTGAGGTGGCCACCAAAGCGGTTGTTTTGCCTTGCTTCTTGGCCATTTCTAGCATGGTTTCCAAGTGCGCTTTATGAGTGTCTACGGCGATTGCACCGTTATAGCTTTTGGTTCCAGTGCTGAGCGCTGTGGCTCCCGCAGCACTGTCCGTAACTATGGTATCGTCGTCTGGGTAGGTATGAGCCATGCCCACCAGCATGGAATCAAAAATAGTTGGCTCCACCACCTTGGTGTTAGCGTCGTCTTTAAAGTAGCGGTAGGCCGTGGTGTAGGCAGGTCCCATACCATCACCAATCATATAGATAATATTTTTCGGTGCAGCGATGACCTCTGGTGTCGACAGCAGACCCACCATGGCCGCAAGTAAGGTTGTTTTTAATTTCATTATGTTTCCCGTGTTGGCAATTGACGAAGCGAAAACAGCGATTTGATAAGCACACTTTACGCATAAAGTGCACACCATTAAATTTCATCAAATCAATGTAGTAACTTCGAATATGTCACGTTAAGATGATAAATCAATGATAAAACAATGAACACTAAAAAGAACGAACTGATGTCCCAATATGCGATAAAAGAACAGAAAATAGGGCCATATGCTTTTCAGCAGTGGGGCCACGGGCAAGAGACCGTGGTTTACTTACATGGCTGGCAAGACAACGGCAATAGCTTTTTGCCGCTTCAGCCGTTTACTAACCCAGCCCAACGCCATATCGCTGTGGACTTTTTGGGGCACGGTAAATCTGACTGGAAAAGCCCCGACAGCTATTATTATTTTATTGACTACGTTTATGACTTAAAGTGCTTTTTAGACGCTTTAGAAATTGAAACATGTCATTTAGTTGGCCACTCGATGGGCGCCATGGTAGCGAATTTATTTGCCGCTTGTTATCCCAAGCGCTGTGACTCTTTGGCACTAATAGAAGGTATTGGCATCGTCTGCAGCAGTGAATCGCAAACCCAGCAACAACTTATTAATGCGTTTACCTCAAGGGATAAACTTAACACTGCTAAGCCTCGTGCTTATGACAGTTTAGAGGTGTTAGCCAAGGTCAGAGCAAAAGTAGGGGACATTGATAGCGAAGCGGCAAAGATTTTAATGCAGCGTAATACCAAAGCAGGCGCTCATGGCGTGGAACTGCTGACTGACCCGAGACTGAAACACCACTCTGGCTTTCGTTATTCATTGCCACAAGCCAAAGCCGCACTTGGCAACATCAACACCGCCACGTTATTTATTGCCGCAGAGCAGGGATTCAATATGATTAAGGGCCAATTAAATCAATTTCGCGATTGCTTTAGCGACCTTAGCATAGAAAAAGTTCCCGGTGGCCATCATTGCCATATGGAAAACCCTGAAATTTGCTATAAGCTAATTGCAAAGCATCAAGCACAACTTAAAAACAGCAACACTGGAATGGAATAGAGTAAAGAATACACTATTGAGTAAATTATGCGCTCACATTACGCCCAAGCGCGATGTTTAACAGGTATCTAGATTGTAAATCCTAAGATTATGTGGGAATATGGCGATTTTAGAGTATTTGCTCAATTGTTAAAGTGCCTTACATCGATTATGGTTTAGGGTGAGTATAAAAATAACGAGAACACAGGAGCTAAGAGTGGAAAAAATCTGGCTGAAGCGCTATCCAGAGGGTATGCCTGAATCAATCGACCCAGAGCATTACAACTCGTTGCTTGAAGTATTTGAAAAGAGTTTCGCGGATTATGCCGATTTCCCGGCATATACCAATATGGGCAAAACGCTCACTTATCAACAAGTAGATGAAAAAACCAAAGCCATTGCGAGCTATTTGCAAAACGACCTGAAGCTGGGTCGTGGCGATAAAGTAGCCGTGATGATGCCTAACTTGCTACAAACACCCATCAGTATTTTAGGTGTGCTACGAGCTGGGTGTACTGTGGTCAATGTCAACCCACTTTACACTGTGCGTGAATTAGAACACCAGCTTAACGACTCAGAAGCCAAAGCCATTTTTATCTTGGCGAACTTTGGTCACACACTAGAACAAGCACTACCTAACACTCAGGTTAAGCATGTTGTGTTGACTGAAATTGGTGACATGTTAGGTGGCATTAAAAAGCACCTAGTTAACTTTGTTGTCAAACACTTCAAAAAAATGGTGCCGGAGTTTAACCTTAAACAAACCATCCCATTTAAGCAGGTTATCGCTGCTAACCCAGCGGACTATAAAAAACCAGAAATTAACCTTGATGACTTAGCATTCCTGCAATACACAGGCGGCACAACCGGTGTGTCAAAAGGGGCAATGCTCACTCATGGCAATATGGTAGCCAACCTTGAGCAAGTGTCTGGTTGTCTAGATAAGGTGCTTGATAAAGGAAAGGAAGTAGTGGTCACGGCCTTGCCGCTATATCACATCTTTGCCTTAACGGCGAACTGCTTAACCTTTATGAAGTATGGTGGGCACAATATCTTGATCACCAACCCTCGTGATATGCCAGCATTCGTTAAAGAGCTTGCCAAATATCCATTTACCGCCATTACTGGGGTAAACACCTTATTCAACGGCCTATTAAATACTTCAGGCTTTGCTGAACTGGACTTTTCCAACTTAAAAATGTCTTTAGGTGGCGGCATGGCCGTGCAACGCCCTGTGGCTGAGCGTTGGCAGAAGGTCACCAATACCAAGTTGATGGAAGGCTATGGTTTAACTGAGTGCGCGCCACTGGTGACTATTTGTCCTTTTGACTTAGATGCTTACAACGGCTCTATTGGTTTACCTGCACCAAGCACTGAGATCAAGCTGATTGACGAAGAAGGCAATGAAGTACCTAAAGGGGAACCGGGCGAGCTCTGTGTTAAAGGTCCACAAGTCATGGCTGGTTACTATAATCGCCCAGATGCCACTGCAGAATGTTTAAAAGATGGCTGGTTTGCCACCGGTGATATTGCCACCTATGACGATGACGGCTTCTTCTATATTGTTGACCGCAAAAAAGACATGATTTTAGTGTCTGGCTTCAACGTCTTCCCAAATGAAATTGAAGAAGTTGTTGCCATGCATGACGGCGTGCTTGAAGTTGCCGCCATTGGTGTTCCGCATGAAGTAAGCGGCGAGCAAGTAAAAGTTTTTGTTGTCAAAAAAGACCCTTCTTTGACAGAAAAGGATATAATTGCTCATTGCCGTGATAATTTAACCAACTACAAGGTACCGAAAATGGTGGAGTTTAGAGATGAACTGCCAAAAACCAATGTCGGTAAAATCCTGCGTAGGAAGTTAAAAGAATAATAACAAGAAACCGGCGTTTGCCGGTTTTTTTTGCTCTAACCGTTTTCCATGGGAGACACAGTGCAGTATCAACTAATACAAAGCCAAGCCGCTTTAGATCAATTTATTTTAGCCATTTCAGATGCCAAGGTATTGGCAGTAGACACCGAATTTATGCGCCGCCGCACCTTGTACCCTGAAATTGCACTGTTGCAAGTATACGACGGCCAGCACCTAGCACTTATCGATCCGCTAAGTGAGTTGAATTTTGACAAGTTATGGCAACTCTTTGTTGATGAAAAGGTATTAAAAGTACTGCATTCCCCCTCAGAGGACATAGAAGTATTTTTGAAGTTTGGCGGTTTTATTCCAAAGCCCATTTTCGATACACAATTTGCCTTACAACTATTAGGCGAGGGCAATTGCATCGGCTTTGCTAACATGGTAAAACAGCTACGCGATGTTGAAATCGACAAAAGTGAATCGCGAACCGATTGGCTGCGCCGACCATTAAGCCAAAAGCAACTCGATTACGCCGCCTCAGATGTTTATCATTTACTGCCCTGTTATGAGCAAATAGCTACGCGTATTCAAGCACAAAATCTTCATGACATTGTGATCCAAGAAAGTGAATTAATTGCCCAAAAACGCAGCTTTCGCCAACCCAATGAGCTGTTGTACCTTGATATTAAGAATGTTTGGCAGCTCAGGGCACGAGATCTGGCGGCGCTGCGAGAGCTAGCAGCATGGCGCAGAGCAAAAGCGGAGAAGAAAAATCTAGCCCTGAACTTTGTCTTAAAAGAGCATAACATGGTCGAAGTTGCCAAACGTAGACCCAGCTCGTTGAACAGCCTGCGCAATATACCTGGGGTTGAAACCATGGAAGTAAACCGCTCTGGTAAAGAGATCCTCGCGTGCATTGAGCGCGCCAAGGACTTGAGCGACGACCAATGTCCAGAGCGGGTAAAGCGCTTAATTGACTATAAGGGCTACAAAGGAGCCTGCAAAGACATCAAGCAAATCATTAATGAAGTAGCCGCTGCCAACCATATACCCAGTGATGTTTTTGCATCGAAAAAACAAATAAACCAGGTAATTAGTTGGGCTTGGAAAAAGTCAGAGCAAGAAAAGCAACTGTTGATGAAACCAGACTTGGCACTAGGGTGGCGCAAAGAGTTAATTGGCGATAAGCTCGACGCTTGGTGGTGAACCAGAATTTGTGATTGCTTAAAAACCTGGAGTGTCATTTTTAAGTAAAAGAGGAGCTTAAGCTCCTCTTTTGCTAACAAACAACACTTACTTTTCGTCGTCTGGCAAGGTGACGTTAAGCTCTAACACAGCTAAGTCATCTTCATTTTGTTCGAATTGTACATTGACAGCGTCAGAATCCACTTTCACGTATTTACGGATCACGTTCAAAATATCTTGCTTTAATTGTGGCAAGTAGTCTGGGGTACCGCGTTTTGAACGCTCATGGGCAACGATGATCTGCAAACGCTCTTTAGCAAGCGATGCACTGCTTTTCTTTTCTGAGCGAAAATAATCTAGTAATGACACCTTATCCTCCAAAAATCCGTTTGAAGATACCTTTCTTCTCAGTTTGTAAGAAGCGGAAATCAACAACTTCACCTAGCAAACGATTGATCGCGTCGCTGTATGCCTGGCCAGCATCTGACTCTTGGTCCAGTACCACTGGTTGGCCAGAGTTTGAGGCGTTAAGTACGGAAGTCGACTCAGGAATAACCCCAAGTAGATCGATTGCAAGAATATCTTTAACGTCTTCAACTGATAGCATTTCACCACTATCAACACGTTCTGGGTTATAGCGAGTAAGCAATAAGTGCTCTTTCACTGGCTCTAAACCCAGTTCAGCTCGCTTCGATTTACTTTGTAAAATGCCCAAAATGCGGTCTGAATCGCGCACCGATGACACTTCTGGGTTGGTAGTAACAATCGCTTCATCAGCGAAATACAATGCCATCATGGCACCGGCTTCAATACCCGCAGGTGAGTCACAAATGATGTAATCAAATTCGTCATTCATTTCTTTTAGCACTCGCTCAACCCCTTCTTTGGTGAGGGCGTCTTTATCACGAGTTTGTGATGCCGGCAAAATGTAAAGCTTTTCAACACGCTTATCTTTAATCAGCGCTTGGTTTAAATTCGCTTCACCATTAATTACATTAACAAAATCATACACCACGCGACGTTCGCAGCCCATGATAAGGTCAAGGTTTCTCAGACCAATATCAAAATCGACTATAGCTGTTTTATAACCTTTTAGCGCCAGTCCCGTACCAATTGCTGCACTAGACGTGGTTTTACCAACACCGCCTTTACCTGAAGTTACGACAATAATTTTTGCCATCTGATTTATCCTTTGACCAAAGCTGTAATTTTTAATGATTCATCTTGTTGTGTTATTTGAGCAGCTTGACCCCAGTATTCGCCTTGCAGCGAATCACTGATCCAATAACTCCCATTAATAGACACCAATTCTGCCTCAAGCTTTTGACAGAAAATACTGGTGTCTGGCTGGCCTTGAGCACCGGCGATGGCGCGGCCCCTCAATGTGCCATAAATATGAACATTGCCATCAGCAATCACCTCAGCACCATGACTGACGGCACCAAGTACAATTAAGTCGCGGTCTTTTGCGTAGATTTGTTGTCCGCTACGTACCGTGCCATTAACAATCTGAGCAGATAAATAGACTTGCTTTTCTACCACTTCAGATGACTGAGCTGGCGCTGGGGCATTGGGTTGGACGTCACGTGAATAATTTAATACCGACAATCCAGCTTGTTTGGCTAAGTCATGTTGACTCTGAGTGCCATTACAAACCCCCACTGGATTTAATTGTAAATCTTCTAGGGCCTGCTTTAACTCTTTGAATTCTACAGCTTGCTCCTGAACATCCGCTAAATTAACCACAATCGGAGCACCTTGGAAAAACTTTGGCGCTTGCGATATTTTAATGTCTAGTTCTTGTCGTAATTTGGCGATATCAAAAGAAAACAACTGCAATACAGAGAGTGTAAATAGATTTCCTTTTAGTTCGAATGTTTGTTTTGCCATTTATGCACTCAAATTTTTATACAACTCGCTCTAAAGCCTTATCAGCTTTGCCGTAGAGCGTAGTAAAACTTTCCACAACTTACTATTAGCATGGTATAGTGAGCGCCACTGATTAGCAAGATTTTATAGGGTTATAATGCTTACAGCTGTATATAAAAGTCCAAAAAAAGCGGATACCTACCTTTTTGTCACGAAAAGAGACGATTTCTCCGATGTCCCCGAACCTTTGTTAAACACTTTTGGCAACCCCATTTACGTCATGATGGTGAACCTTGCTAAACGCCAGAAGCTGGGTATTGCCGATCTGGATACAGTTAAGCAGAAGTTAACCGACGATGGTTTTTACTTACAGCTTCCCCCACACACAGAAAACTTGCTTGATGAATTTAAAAAGCAAAATGGAGTAACCGACGCGTGATAAAAAAAATTTCTCTATTAGTGGCCTCTCTGTGCCTGTCAACGTCAGTATTTGCTAACACCCAAGCCAAATTCGACAGCTATTTAAGTGCATTAAAAAAAGAAGCCGTCGAAAAGGGCTATAGCCAAGAGCTGGTAGACCAAGCCTTCGCCACCGCTAAGTTTAAGAAAAAAGTAATTAGCAACGACAAATCTCAGCCTGAAGTGGTTGAAACGCTAGAGACCTACCTTCCTAAACGAGTTCCAGAGTGGAAGGTAAGCCAAGCGCGAAAGCTGTATAAAAAGCACCAAGAGTTACTAGAAAAAGTCGCTAAAGAATATGGTGTGCAGGCCCGCTTTATTGTCGCCCTTTGGGGACTAGAAAGTAACTTTGGCCGTATCCAAGGTGGCTATCCAGTGATCAGTGCATTAGTGACGCTGGCATTCGATGGCCGTAGAGAGGCTTTGTACAAACGCCAACTGTGGGCAGCGTTAGACATTTTACGCGATGGCCATGTTAACCTCGATAACTTCAAAGGTTCTTGGGCCGGCGCCATGGGTCAAACCCAGTTTATGCCCACCTCATTTAATGCCTATGCGGTCGATTATGATAACGATGGTCGTAAAGACATTTGGACCACGGAAGCCGATGCCTTCGCCTCCATTGCCAACTACCTTAAAAGCGTAGGTTGGAACAATAACTTAACCTGGGGTCGTCAGGTACAACTACCAGAAAACTTTGATAGCAAGCACGTTCTAAAACGCGGTACTAAAAATCATCAACAGTGGCTCGAATTTTGGGCCAAATCAGAGCGTACGCTCGAGCAGTGGCAGCAATTAGGATTACGCCGCATGGATGGCACCGATCTGCCAAAAGTGAACATCACTGCCGCATTAGTAATGCCTGATGACATCAATGGTCGTATGTACCTTGCTTATGATAATTACAAAGCATTGATGAATTGGAACCGTTCATATTATTTTGCCACCAGTGTTGGCTATTTATCTGACCGCATTGGCTACCCCAAAATCAAATAACGGCTATCGCTATTATTAATTAGTGTGATAAAAGAAAAAGGCAGTGTATCTCTACGCTGCCTTTTGGTTGGGCTAATGTAATACCAATTACGACATGCGTAACCGGTAAAGTGCAAAATTTAATAATAAGAAAGCGGTTCGACCTTGCCCCAAAACACGCGATAAGAAAAAACCGTATAGGCAATAAGCGTCGGCACTACCACCACCACACCATACAGTAAAAAGGTCAGAGCAGATGGGTCGGCAACGGCTTCAAAAATAGTCAGTTTTCCAGGCACTACATAAGGGTAAAAGCTATACACTAGGCCGAAAAAGCACAATAAAAAGATAAATGCTGAAATCATAAAGGGTAACCAAGCACCGGTTTGAGGCGCTTTAGGCAGTTTTTGCAGTACCAGTTCTAATATAACGAATAACGCGACACATATGATGGGTGCCGGCAGCACCACTAAGGCCAATGGCAAATCAAACCAACGGGCATAAATTTGCTCGTTGATCAGTGGGTTAATCACCGATACCAAGAGGACTCCAAGTAAAGCAACCCAAGCAAAGCGTCGGCACCATGCAATGGCACTTTGTTGCAACTGACCTTCGCATTTCATAATTAACCAGGCTGAGCCAATTAAGCCATAAGCGCACACCACACCAATACCACTAAAGAGCGCAAAAGCATGGGCTACAAGCGTGTTTTCAAAACCAAGTACATACAGACCCAGCATGTAACCTTGAGCAAAGCCCGTAAGCAGTGAGCCGAATTTAAATACTTTGTCCCAACGTCGTTGCCGTTTAACCCGAGCTTTAGCCCTAAAGTCAAACGCCACACCACGCATGATCAGACCAAACAACAAAAACACCACCGGCAAATACAGCGCTTGCAAAATCATGCTATGGGCTTGAGGGAATGCAATAAACGCTAATCCTACAGCTAGTACCAGCCAAGTTTCATTGGCATCCCAAAACGGCCCAATAGAGGCTATCATGGTGTCTGCGGTTTCGCGGTCATCGAGTGGGATCAGCATACCCACACCTAAATCATAGCCATCCAAAATGGCATACACCAATACGGCTAACGCCATCAAACCAGCGTAAATCAGCGATAAATATTCTGCATTAAACACGAGCAACCTCCTTATTCACTTCACTCATTTCATACTCTTCGACTTCAACCGATTTATTGGCAGTATGAAATAGGGTGCGAATATAGGCGTACAGCAACACCGCATAAATACTCAAATAGCCAATTAAGGTGAACAACACGTTGCCACTAGGTAGGGTGGTGACGGCCTCTTCGAGTCGCAGAACACCACTGACAATATAAGGCTGGCGACCAATCTCAGTGACATACCAGCCAGCTAATGTCGCAATCCAACCTGAAAATGTCATTGCTACCAGCACTTTTAACTGCCAATCAGGCAGTGCACCTTTACGGTATAAAGTGAAACGAGTCAGTAGTGCAACCGCTATCATTAGCATGCCCATGCCAACCATCACTCTAAAGCTGTAAAACACCGGTTTAACCGGTGGATGCTCACCTTTGAATTCATTGAGTCCTTTAATCTCACCATCCATTTCATGAGTCAGGATCAGACTCGCTAGGTTAGGGATCCCGATGGCATAGTTGTTACGACGCTCTTCTTCGTTTGGCACAGCAAACAACAACAAGGGTGCACCACGTTCGGTTTCCCAAACGCCTTCCATTGCCGCGACTTTTTGCGGTTGATGTTCCAAGGTATTGAGACCGTGTAAATCGCCTACGAACGCTTGCACAGGGGTAAGCAATGCCGCTACGGTTAATGCCACTTGCAGGGTTTTCTTCGGAGCATGTTTGTCGTCTTGTTTAAGCATCCGATAAGCGCTGACTCCTGCAATTAAGAAAGAGGCCGTTAACGCACTGGCTAACAACATATGCATCAAACGGTAACCAAACGAGGGGTTAAAAATGATGGCAAACCAATCGGTGGGGTAAACGACTCCATCTCTTAGCTCAAAGCCCGTTGGTGTTTGCATCCAGCTATTTAACGATAAGATCCAAAACGCCGAAAGGGTGGTGCCAACGGCCACAATAATGGTGGCCAAAGTGTGTATTTTTGGCGGCACTCGCTTCATGCCAAACAGCATAATTCCTAAAAAAGTCGCTTCCATAAAAAACGCGGTGAGTACTTCGTAACCCAGAAGTGGACCGGCGACATTACCAACCTTTTCCATAAAGCCTGGCCAATTGGTACCAAACTGAAATGACATGGTAATGCCACTGACCACGCCAAGCGCAAAAGTCAATGCGAAAATTTTCACCCAAAAACGATAAGCACGTAACCACACTGGGTGTTGTGTCAGGTCATACTTAATTTTAAAAAACGCGAGAAACCATGCCAAAGCAATGGTAATGGTGGGAAAGAGAATATGAAAACTGATATTGGCCGCAAATTGAATTCGCGACAACATTAATGTATCAAGCATGACGCACCCCGCTTGTTAAGATTTACGTAATAATTTGTCCTTTAAATCTATTACCTTACTCACTGAAGAGCCGAGCTTCATTAATTGCTGCAGTTGCTCAGGAGAGAGTCGTTGAAGCTCTGCCGACCATTTGGTTACGGTTTCCAGCAAGTCGTGAATAGTTTGCATTTGCTCTTGGGCATAAATCTCTTCTGGCGAGTTAGCCGTATCTAGGATCTGATCTCGCAACAGCGATAAGGTAGGGTCGATTTCACGTTTACGACGCTCCTCAAACACCCGATTTGCTAAGTCCCAGATAGAGCCATTAGGCGAGTAGTACTCTTTGCGGTCGCCTGGAATATGGTGCACTTTAACCAGCTGCCATGACTGCAACTCTTTAATCCCCATACTGACATTGCCACGGGATATTTTCAGTGCTTCGGCAATTTCATTGGCAGTCAACGGCGCTTCGTTAATCACCAACAAACCAACCATTTGACCGATAGTACGATTAAATCCCCAACGGCTACCCATTTCCCCGCAATGGAGAACAAAATTTTCTATTTTTGGTGACAGGTTCATCGTTTTAAACTTTCAGTAATTTTTGAAACTTTAATATAAGGCCGGTATTGATTGAGATCAAGCCTTAATTGTATTCAGGGGCATTTGTTTTATTCTGAGTCGCAATTGAAAAAGTTCCTAGTATCTACACAAATGATGATCCCGCCGAAAATATTTTGTGTTTAAATAGTGGAGCTGGCATTAAGCTAAAGTAACTAACTGAAAACACACGGATCAAATAATGATAAAATACTTTTTATGCGCTCTGCTTTTGGTTCCGACCATAGTATGCGCACAACCACCTAGCACCATTTTAATCTCCATTGATGGCTTTCGCTGGGATTACATTGAAAAACACAACGCCAAACATATTGGCAAGCTTGCCTCTGAAGGGGTACGGGTAAACAAGCTAATTCCGCAATACCCTACTAAAACCTTTCCTAACCACTTGTCTCTGATCACGGGTCTAAAACCCATCAATCATGGTTTAGTTGATAACCACTTTTGCGATAACCAGCGTCAGCAATGTTATAAAATGGGCCATGGCAAGATTGATTCCAGTTGGATTCAAGGAGTGCCGCTATGGAACCTAGTTAAAATGCACGGTTATAAATCTGCTGCGTACTTTTGGCCTGAGTCAGACGCTAGGATCAATGGTATGACACCTGATTACTTTTATCACTATGCCAAAAAAGCGGATTACCAAAACCGTTTAGACCAAATTGTCAGTTGGTTGCAATTACCAAAGGCGCAACGGCCTCTGTTTATTGCCAGTTACTTTTCTTTGGTGGACAGCAAAGGTCATGAGTTTGGCCCTGATCACCCACAAACCCAAGCGGCAGTTCACTATGTCGATGAGCTGATTGGAAAATTTGTCAGTAATTTAAAAACCAAAGGCATTAGTGCCAACCTCGTACTGGTCTCTGATCATGGTATGGCTAAAGTAAATGAAGCAGAAACCATTGCTATTGAACCTTTAGCTATTCCAAAGGGGTGGACGGTGAAAAACAGTGGTACCCGAGTGTCGTTATACACCCTAGGACAAACTAATTTGGATACCAAAGAGTTGCTGCAACAATTGCGCGACAAAGCACAAGGCCGATACCAGGTATTAGAAAAGTCGCAGCTAGCAAAGCTATACCAAGGTAATTCACCACGAGTTGCCGACATCGTATTACAAACCCAAGCTCCCAGAGTGTTTAGCCAAAACGGTGAACTCCACTATCAAGGCACTCATGGCTTTGAACCCAATGATGATATGGCGGCGTTTTTGGTAGCACATGGCCCAGGGTTTAAATCGGGTGTAACAGTAGAAACGGCAAGTAATTTAGAGCTTTACCCAACACTTGCTGCCGTTATGGAACTTACGCCTGTTAACCAGCTGGACAGTGATGGTGAGAATTTACGAAAGTTAATAAAAAAGTGATGAGCGCGGTGTTCGGTCACTTGCTACCGAGCACCAAAGTTGCGAATTATTTTTTATTAGACACCCTTAAAAAACGATTAGCCAACGCAACAACAATGTAAACCAGTACTAAAGAATTGAGTACTAGCAAGGTGTCTTTATCACTTATAAACAGCCATATAGCAGCCAGAGCTAAGATAGCAATGGTAAAATGACCTACTAATGGATTGGTTTTCTTTTTCATCAAGATGTCGTGTCGTTCACTTTGCCGTTATTTTACACCGCTTCACTCAGACAAACCAACATTGTGTAGTAAAAACTAACAACTTTGCACCTAGTCTGTATAATGGTGACAAATTATCCCTATGCATTTAACTGGTCACACCAGGTTTGATGTAGATTAAACCACACCGAACCAGTCTCGGTTACACTGTTCATGATGTCATTAAGAGAAATTTAGGTGAGTAAAATCAACAAAGCTAAGCACTGGTTAGATTTAAAGAAGTTAATACTCATTCTGGCCACCTTGTGCGTTTTAACATCACTATTTAATGCGCTTTTCGCAACCTATCAAGTGCAAAAGCAAACCATGATAAAGGATACCCTAGAGTCTAATCGCGCTTATGCAGCAAAATTGGCCGATGTCACCGACCTATTTTTGCAATCGGTGATGGCGCAG
The DNA here is from genome assembly GCF_048515945.1 of Pseudoalteromonas 'SMAR'. Taxonomy (NCBI): domain Bacteria; kingdom Pseudomonadati; phylum Pseudomonadota; class Gammaproteobacteria; order Alteromonadales; family Pseudoalteromonadaceae; genus Pseudoalteromonas; species Pseudoalteromonas 'SMAR'. The sequence goes on along the minus strand of NZ_JBLWMW010000007.1, from coordinate 56,968 downwards.
CTGAGTAATGCTAGTCAATTAGTGGCCAACAACTTCGCCAATAAAGAGGCGGTTAATACAGAACTTGCACAGTTACTCAAGCGCACCAACAGTTTTGATTCCATCGTGTTAGTTGATGCTAACGGGCAGATTATCGATGCCTTGCCTGCGTCACTAGACGTCACTGGTACTTTATTAACCAATGAGGTGCTGACTTCACCTCTGCGCCATCAAACCCCAAAAATAATAGGCCCATTTATCTCGCCCGCTGGGAACTTAATGGTTAGCCCAACTTATCCTGTTTTTTCAGCCGATCAGGAGTTTCTTGGCTTTATTGCTGCAGGAATATATCTTAAAGGGGACAACATTCTAGGAAAGTTATTGGCCAGCCATCATCATCGCGATGAGACCTACGTGTATGTCACAGGGCCCAATGGCAAATTAATTTACCACCATAATGAACACCGTATTGGTGAAGACGTATCAGCCAACCCTGTGGTACAAAAACTCAAAGCCAACCAGTTTGGCGCAGAAGAAGTCAACAATACCTTAGGCGTTGAAATGTTGGCTGGGTTTGCTCCTATCGCCACCAGCCAGTGGGGGGTCGTGGCCCAGCGGCCATTACAAATCACCATGTCGCAACTAAACCACACTATGTTGCATGTAATTAAAACCACCGCGCCGTTTACGGTATTCTTACTAATATGCGTGTTAGGCTTGGGCACCTTAATCGCAAAACCCCTCTGGCGTATGGCCAAAATATCTGAACAAGTACAAGATGGCCGCAATGCTGACTTTCCCAGTGTGCCAACGTGGTACTACGAAGCCGCCTGGTTAAACCAAGCTATGCAACATAGCGTAAAGAGTCTTGGCGAACAAATTCAGCGCTTCGACGATGAACGCCAGCAAGATCAGCTAACTGGCCTTTATAACCGTCGAGGTATGGAAAAATGGTTAGCCTCGGCAGCCGATCACAACATTCCCTTTAGCATCATAGCCCTTGATATTGACCACTTTAAACAAGTTAATGATAGTTTTGGTCATGATGTCGGTGATGTGGTGATTAAAAAACTCGCCGAGCTGATGCGGCAAAACGCCCGTGGCGATGATCACCTGTGCCGCTCTGGCGGCGAAGAGTTTTTGATGTTTTTGCCTCGAGTGGACTTAGCACAAGCTAATAAAATAGCCGAGCGTTTACGGGGGTGTACCGAGCAAACACAATTTGATGTTGCCGGACATATCACAATTTCGTTAGGCGTTTCCCATTGGCCACAGTGTTCGGAAGATATGCTTCATGCCTTAAAGCTGGCAGATAGGAGTTTATACCAAGCCAAAGCCAATGGCCGTAATCGAGTAGAACAGGCTGTTGTTGCCAATCACCAAGTAGCTTAATCGCCATGAGCTGTAGGAATATAATGGCAAAAGCCGTGAAATATGCGCCGAAAATGGGTAATATGCTGCCAGTCTAATTTTGTTATATTGGAGTTGTACTTTTCATGGCCAACACCCTGAAAGTTCCACATACCTTAGTGTTGCTGCTGGGTATGATGTGTATTGCCCTTATTTCTACTTGGGTTGTCCCCCAAGGCTTTTTTGATACTGCCACTACCGACTCTGGTCGTCAGGTGGTATTAGCCGGAACCTATCACTTAGCTGAGCACACCGTAAGCTTAACTCCATGGGATTTACTTAAAGCCATTCCACGCGCTTTTGCAGCAGCCCAAGACGTTATCTTTTTCGTCATGATCGTAGGTGGTGTGCTGGCGATTGCCAGAGCCACAGGCACGGTGGATGCATTAATAGGGCGGCTACTAGAAAAACATGGCGATAAACCACAAAAGCTGATTTTTATGGTGGTCTTTTGTTTTGCCATTGCCTCAAGCACCATCGGCACCGCAGGGGAGTACATTCCGTTTGTGCTTATTTTAGTGGCCTTGTGTAAAGCCATGAAACTCGATGCCATGACCGCCGTCGGTATGATCATTGCCGGTTACGGCATCGGCTATGGCGTGTCTGCATTTAACCCTTTCACGGTATTAATAGCGCAACAAATTGCTGAAGTGCCAGTGTATTCGGGAATATGGCTGCGCTTTGCTATTTTCTTGCCTTTCGTCCTCATTGGTTTTCACCATGTTTGGCAGTATTCCAAGCGCGTACAAGCTAACCCCGAACAGTCTATGATGACAGACGTCACTTGCCCGTTGGCAGGTCAAGCACAACCCAGTTATCCAACTCTTAATAAGCGTCACAAGCTGATTTTATCTTCCTTTATTATCACTCTAGGGGTTGCCGTTTGGGGTATTGCCACCAAGGGCTGGTACTTATATGAATTGGGTGGTGTGTTTATCGCATGGGGGATAGTCATCGCCATATTAGGCAAGCTCAGTGCTGACGAAGCGGCAAACCGCTTTATTGAAGGGGTGTCTGACTTGGTAACCACTGCCATACTAATTGGCGTAGCCCGCGGCATTGCCTTGATTTTGGAAGACGGACAAATTCTTCATACCATCGTTAATGGCTTATCAACGCCACTGTCGTATGTTGCAGCAGAAATCTCAGCAGTTGGCATGTTGGTGATTCAAACCTTATTAAACATGTTTATCCCATCCGGCTCTGGTCAGGCTTATGTCACCATGCCATTGATGGTGCCGGTTGGCGACTTAGTGGGTGTACCACGACAAGTTGCAGTACTGGCGTACCAATTCGGCGATGGCTTTTCAAATATGATTGTGCCCACCAATGCGGTACTGATGGGGATTCTTGGTATGGCTGGCGTGCCTTACACACATTGGTTTCGATTCTGTATGCCATTGATGTTTAAGTTAATGTTTGCTGCTGCCACTGTGCTGGTACTGGCAGTGATGTTCGGATACGGTTTAGACGTGCAACCGCAAATATCGTAAAAAACCCCTCTGGCAGCTGTAACGTTCTTTACAGCTGCCTGTTAGCTGCTGATTTAAAATAATTTTCATAACTTTTTCCAAGTTTATTGATCTACATTTGTATAGCGAGTAACTTAATGGTCTATGCTTGGCAATTAAAAACAAAATGCGTTATGTTTATACGAACAGCTCACTATGTCATTATCATTTAATCAGTTTTACAACTTAACCAGCAGCAAGCAAAGGTATCAATTTGCGTTGCAAACCCTTTACGATAGGTTTCAAGCTAGCCACTGTTTTGTGGGCCAGTTTGTCGATGATGACAGCCAAGTTAACACCGTAATGTACTACCGTGACGGCAAAATAGCAGACAATATCACCTATGATTTGCAAGGCACGCCCTGCGTGGACGCCAAGCAAAGCCAAGGGGTGTGCGCTATATTCGATTGCCTGCAACAGCGTTATCACCAAGATGAACTACTCAATGTGTTGAACATTGAAGGCTACCTTGCTGTTACCTTGAGAGCGCTCGATCATACGCCAATTGGCATTTTGGTGTGTTTATTCGATGAACACACAGCCATCTCCAATGAAGACAAAGCGTTTTTCCAAGAGCTCGGTCACCTGGTTGCCACAGAATTAAATCACAACCTTGAACTTGCCAAACAAGATAGACTGGTAAAACAACTTGCTAAAGGCGAAGAAATCGCGCAACTATGCACTTGGTCGTGGCAACTTAAACAAGATAAACATTACTTTTCTAGCCATTTTGCTCAGTTAGTGAAAACGCCGAATTGCGAGGCTTCTTTATCTACGCTGTTAAATGCCTTGGTGGCTGATGACAGGTCTCGTTTACAAGGCGCGCTGGAACGCATTGCCTCAGGTGAGTGTCGGCATATAGACTTGCGTGTCGCCCTTACCACAGCAGATGAGCACTCTGGTTTATTGCACATTAATGGCCAAGTTGAAAACGCCGATGATAATTCAAAAGAGCCCGTTTTCACTGCCACCATCCAGGAAATTAGCTATCTTGCAGCCTTAACAAAACAACTTGAACTCACTAATGTGGTGTTTGAGCACGCCACAGAAGCCATCATGATCACCAACAAGAATAATAAAATTATCATGGTGAATAGGGCGTTTGAACAACTCACTGGCTACACTGGCTTTGAATTATACGGTCAAGATCCGGGCGTATTATCATCAGGACAACAAGATAAAGCCTTTTATCACAGCATGTGGCAATCACTGATGCGAACTGGGCATTGGAAAGGTGAGATCCATAACCGCCGTAAAAATGGCCAGATCTACCCAGAAGAACTCACCCTGAGCGTGGTTAAAGATGAACAAGGCAACATAGTCAGTTACGTTGGCATCTTCCGTGATATCACTGACTGGAAACGTAACGAGGCTCAGCTTACCTTTTACGCCAATCACGAGCCACTCACCGCGTTATTGAACCGCCGAAGCTTTATGCAGCGTTTAGAAGAGCAAATCTCCGAGGCCAGAAGTCAAGGTGGTAGTTGTTCGCTTATTTTTATCGGTTTAGACCGCTTTAAAGAAGTAAATGATGTGTTTGGTCCTGAGGTAGGCGACAAAGTGCTGGTTTCTGTGGCCAAGCGACTAAAAAATGCGGTACGACAAAATGACATTAGTGCCCGTTATGGTGGCGATGAATTTGCTATTTTACTGGCTAATAGCGATGTCGATAATGGTTTAAGCATCGCCAAAAAACTCTCGCATAAACTGTCTCAGCCTTATGTCTTCAATGACATTACCATCGAAATTACCGTTTCAACGGGCGTGGCACAACTTGAGCCTGGCTCGAAAATAACGGCGGTAAATTTGCTTCGAAATGCCGCCCACGCACTTAATAGCGTAAAGAAAACAGAGCGCGGGCGAGTAGCGCTCCACGACGCTTCTATCCAAAATGCTTACATAAACAAAATTAAGCTCAAAGACAAACTAAAAAAAGCCATAAAAACACAATCGCTTAGTGTTCATTATCAACCAATTGTTGATGCCAAGAGTAACCAGATCAGCAAATTTGAAGCCTTAGTTCGCTGGTTTGACGATGAGTATGGCATGGTTTCGCCTGGTACCTTTATTCCCATAGCCGAAGAGTTTGGCCTGATTCATCTGGTAGGTCAGTTTGTCTTGGAGCGTAGCTGCAAAGATCTAGCCATGCTCCATCGCGCCGGATTTACCCATATTGGTTTTTCAATTAACCGCTCGGTTAGTGAATTTAAAACCTCGACCAACCAAGTCAAACTTATCACTAAAGCCATTGAAACAGCTGGTATTGATTACTCTGCAATCACCATTGAGGTGACCGAATCCTTGGCATCAGACCGCTTAACCTGGAAAAAGCTCAATGAGCTACGCGAGCAAGGGGTAAAGCTTTCTTTGGATGACTTTTGTACGGGCTACTCATCGTTGAGTAATCTAATTGAAAACCAAGTCGATTACTTAAAGATAGACAAAAGCTTTATTGATAGCTTACTGACTGACCGCAGCAAGCAAGTGATGGTGGATTGCTTGATTGATCTTAGTGACAAGCTGGGGATCCATGTTATTGCCGAAGGGGTTGAGCACTACAACCAACTGCAGCAGCTCAGGGAGCTTGGTTGTCACCACATTCAAGGCTTTTACTTTAGTCCTGCAAAAGACATTGACGCTTGCCTCGCGCTACTGCAGCAGGGCGCATTTAGTGAACACAGTGACACTAAAAGTTATGGCCAGCAAGGGCGCTAATTACGCGCCCTAATTACCATTACAGCAATGGTTTTAGCAGTGCGTTAATGGCTGCGATATGGTCATCACGGTCGTTAAGTGCAGGAATATAGCGGTAATGCTCACCACCGGCTTCTTCAAACACCTCACGGTTTTCCACTTCCAGCTCTTCTAACGTTTCTAAGCAGTCGGCACTGAATGCCGGGCTCAAAATCGCAATGTTCTTAACCCCTTGCTCAGGAAGAGATTCGAGGGTTTTATCGGTGTATGGCTGCAGCCATTCCGCTTTGCCAAAGCGACTTTGAAAGGTAGTGATCACTTTGTCTTTGTCTAACCCCAGCTTTTCTACCACTAAGCGAGTCGTTTGTTGGCAAAAACAATGGTATGGGTCGCCACGCTCTAAAAACAATTTTGGCGTACCGTGGTATGAAAACACCCACTTATCTGGTTCGCCATGCTTTTCCAAGTCTTCTTGTATTGATGCTGCAAGTGAAGCTATGTATTCAGGCTGCTTATGATAACCGTTTATAAAATGCAGTTCAGGTACCCAGCGCCATCCGCGCAACACCTTAGCTACTTGGTCGAACGTAGAGCCAGTTGTGGCACTGGAATATTGTGGATACAAGGGCATGACTATGATCCGGGTTATGCCTTTGTCTCTGAGTTTTTCCAGTCCCGATTCGATTGAAGGGTTGCCATAACGCATGGCTAGTTCAACCTCAATATTGTCATAGCCCTCAGAGCGCAATTGCGCCTCCACTTTGGCAGCTTGTGCTTTACTAATGGCAATTAGGGGCGAGCCCTCGTCTGTCCAAACGGTTTGGTATGCTTTAGCCGATTTTTTTGGTCTTACCCTAAGAATAATGCCATGTAAAATCATCAACCAAATAAGTCTAGGAATTTCAACGATCCGAGGATCGGCCAAAAACTCGGCAAGATAGACTTTCAGAGCTTTTGCAGTAGGGGCATCTGGGCTGCCAAGGTTGGTGAGCAGAATACCTGTTTTAGCGTTAAATCGTCCTTCATGAGGATTGTCTGTTATTGCAGAAAAGCGAGACACCTAATGCTCCTTAGATTGTCATTGATATACTTGATATTTTACATGAAAAGCCAGTACGTGAGTAAGCCTTAAATCGATCTTAGACCACTGAAATCAAATTGCGCTTACATATGACTCACACTATAGTTGTAATTACGTTGAAAATATACGCTTAGACCTTGCTATTAATGAATTCAAAGCGTATTTTCCCGCGCAATAGGGAAACTGTTTAATTTATTGTTTTGGAACAGCCAGATGCGGACCAACCACCCAGTCACTCAACAAGAGAAAACCTTCTCAGCAGATACCAAGCTTATTTCTGTTACTGATTTGCAAGGCAACATCACCGATTGTAATCAGGCCTTTGTCGACGTCAGTGGCTTTTCCAGAGAAGAACTCATAGGCCAACCCCATAATATTGTTAGGCACCCAGATATGCCGGTGGAAGCCTTTCGTACCATGTGGGCGCAGTTAAAATTAGGTAAGCCTTGGATGGGAGTGGTGAAAAACCGCTGTAAAAATGGCAACCATTACTGGGTTGATGCCTATGTCACCCCAATTACTCAAAATGGCAAAGTGGTCGGCTATGAGTCCGTTAGAAGTTGCCCTAATCGTGATACAGTAGCGAGGGCAGAAGCGTTATATAAAAGCGTCAAAGCAGGGCAAAGCAGTAGTTTTAAACTGCCTTCACTGAGTATTTTGTGGCCAGTATTCAATATTATTACCTCGCTGCTGCTGTGGTACTTTGTTTCAGAGTCTGCCGGATTCTTTTGGTTAATGGCCAATATGCTTGGCTATTCAAGCTATGCAACTTGGCGTGCAAAAGAACAATTACAACGCGTTGAGTCGGAGTTATCGCATAGCTTTTGTGATGACATAGCCACTCAGGTTTACTCTACCTGGGATGGTACCATGGCTTCACTGCAAGTACGCCTTAAAAGCGAGCGCGCTCACCTAGATACCATATTAACTCGTGTAGAGCATGCCGCAAACTCTGTTTCGCAAGGTGCACACACAGCCAGTAACGAGGCGAAAGCGACTTACTCTGATCTGCAAAAGCAACAAAGTGAAACTGAGCTGGTTGCCACTGCAATGAACGAAATGACTACCACTATTAGCGATGTCTCTAACAGTGTGCAACAAAGTGCTAAAGATGCGCAAAATTCATTAGAGTTAACCTCTCAAACAGAGCAGATAGCCAACAAGACCAAAAAAGCGTTCACAGATTTAAGTAACACCATCGAAGATATTCGTAACTCAGTGCAAGGGGTGTCAAAACAAACAGACAAAATTGCCTCTGCAGCACAGATCATTGAACAAATCGCTGAGCAAACCAATCTTCTAGCACTGAATGCCGCCATTGAAGCCGCCCGAGCAGGCGAGCAGGGTAGAGGCTTTGCTGTGGTTGCCGATGAAGTGCGCCACCTTGCCCAGCGCACCCAAGAGTCAACCAAGGAAATACACGCCATTATTTCTGAATTGACCGCCAGCACGCAAGCGTCGGTGGATATTGCCGAGCAAGGCCAGGCGGAATCATTACATGGCATTGAGCAGCTTAATGAAAGCACCAATATGCTGCAGCAGATCACTCAAGCCGTGATCCAAATAAGCGATATGTCGATGCAGATAGCCACCTCAGTTGAGCAGCAAGCCACGGTTTCAGATGACATCAATCAGCAAGTAGTGAATATTGCACAACTCGCTAGCAATAGCTTAACCAGTGCCGAGCAGGTGTCACAAGAAAGTATTGCCCTGGAACACACTGCTAACGACATGCATGAATTGATTGTACGCTTCAAACGCAAATAAAAAAGGAAGGACTTAGTCCTTCCTTTTAAACACAGTCCATCAAACTGACAACATTTAAATCTTTCGCTTGAGCCCAGACTTAGCCCGTTCTTTAATGTTTGTTTGAATGTATATTTGATCCGTGGTGGCTATTTTGGCATGGCCTAAATCTTCCGATAAATGCTTGAGCGGCCGGTGTTGGGCATCATGGGTGGCTCCGGTGTGACGTAACCAATGTGATGTTGCCGCTTCTAGTTTTTCAGCGTCTTCGGTAAAGCCGTCTTCGGCAAGCTTAGTTACAGCAAGATCAAAACTTTGTTGCACAATACGCCTAATTTGCCGCACGTTCATACCGCCTTGACCACGGAGTTTATGCACCAGCGGATATGGTTCATCAACACGAGGTAGGGCGCTTAGACCACGGTATTGGCGGTAGCGTTTTAGGTAACTAAGAAAATCCTCGCTGAGCGTCACATCTCTGAGCTTATTTCCTTTACCCATGATCCTAAGATACCAAAAGTTATCTTGGTCTTGCCAAAAATGACTCATAACCGGAGACCAGTGAGGGCGGTCAGACAATTCTGATATGCGTAAATACAGCCCCTTTAAACAGGCCAACACAAACAAGTTGCGCTCTAACTCAGGTCGCTGTTCGCTGAGATCACGTGTCACACCAAAAACGTATTCCCACTGCAAATCACTCAAGGTGTCCGGCAGATTAATTTGCGATTGCACTACTAAGTAAGGACTGTTCTTTTTTACCACAGGGACAAAGTTAGCAAAGGCTTTTTCTTCTAAAATGGCAAACTTATAAAACACGTTCAGCGCCGTAAACATAGCTGCCAACGTCTGCTGGCTCGCACCATTTTCTTTTACCACAAAAGGGCGCCAATTAGGGTTTACCTTGCGTAAACCTTGCACTTGTTTATATCGCCATTGCACTGAGGTTTGCGACCAAGATTTATCCGGCTCCACCACGAAATCGACATAGGCCTCAATGTCTTCACGCTTTAATTCAAATACCGACTTTTCAGCCTGCAACCAAGACCACAAGCAAAAACGCTCCAGCTCATTACGAAAACGGTTAAATGTGGCTTCTGACTTACGACCATAAACGTATAAGAATTGATAAAGAAATTGCAGCTCATCCAATAATGGCACCTGCTGCTCGTGATGTTTTATAAATGCAGCCAACTCTGGATATTCATTTGCCAAAGTGTCATCCTCAAGGTGAGCGATTTGATAACGTAGCTGCTTAAAGGTATCAACCAAGGGTACAAGCATGTAAAGTCCGATATTGGTAAGTATTGGACATAGTATAAAAGACAAGGCAAGCTAGATGCAACCACACTAACACTCCCATAATTTATATTATGTTAAATAAGCAATTTACAGACATTTTGGCGGTAAATTTAGGTTCGTCATGAAAAGTTGCTCTAAGCCCTATTTTTATATGTTTTCTATTTTGGAAACATATTCGCTATTTTCGATTAAAACACGGATTTCCAATCTAAAAAAACTTTACTATTTGTTCATCTTTCGCACAGGTGTAAGGGGTTGTTCATTTTTAGATTAGAGAAGAAAAGAAATTAATATGGTGAGTTGCTCTTAAGCCCCTATCAATCAAGGACTCCATTCAGAATAACTCAAATTTCATCAAAATCAAAATTACATTTGTTTTTAGACTAAAACCACCCATTTTGCCTCATTCCGCGATCATTCCTGATCGTAATACGTTTAGAACTAGATCGAAAGTCGCCGTTTTAAATTGGGTTTAAATAGCCTTTAAACGCACATTAAACACGATTTAAATCTTTTGAATTGCTACCACACGGTTAAAGTCACTACCAATCTGCACTGTGATCATCACGCCATCAATGGCCAGTTTGACCACGCTTTTATTAAACGATATGAACTCACCAGTTTGAGCAACTCGCATCAACTCACTCACTTTTTCAAACCCCAATACATTGATGGCTGTCATCATGACTGAGTGCTCCATTGTGATCAGTGTGGTTTTTGTTTCAGGAGCTACTTGTGTAATTCGATTAAACACATCACTTTGCATGTGGCCCAGTGCAAAGGCAGTTCCTGAATCCACTTTGCTTAATGCTTGTTTTGCCGCTGCGGTAGCCAGTTGCTTTTTAAAATGGGCTTCACCTTGATTGATGATCTCGTTAAAAATCGGCGTGGCTACTTCACGTAAATTTTTATCCAAGCGCCCTAGCATTTCACCCGTTGCTTTGTCGGCACCTAACCATGCTTTGCCCGGGTTGTAGTTCCAACCTAAATCGATACCGGCTAACTTTTCTAGCTCTTCGCCAGTTTGTGGATCAACCACTTTAAACGGTTTAAATAATGGGTCGACTACATTATCAGGCGTCACGGTTAAGCCCATGCGTTTAATATCCGCATCACTCAAGCTTACAACCTTACAGCGACACATCCATCCATTCGGTGGGTAATGCGAATCCCAAAACTTATGCTCCAATGGCAGTAATATATAGTGCCACTTTTGGTGGTCGGCTCTTACACGTTGGTCACCTGCCGTTAAGTATAAAAGGTATGGGCGTCGATGCTTGATCCGCTCTTGTTGTTGCCAGCGTCCAGCAGCACGGGCTGTGTTTTTATTATTTTGATAAATAACCTGCGTGCGCCAGCCACGCTTACCTTTATATGACCAACCGTGTTTTGCCACAACGTCATCAAAGTGTTTTCTGAATTTAGATATCGACTCGCCGTTTTCAATAGACGCTTCAACTGACTTATATAGGTCATTTAATAATTCCGTTTTTGTGGCGCCAGCTACGGTAAATGCTCTGGCATGAATATGCCCTTGTAAGTCTTTATACGACTCGGTGGGTATTTGTATCTTTTGTTTTAGGTTGGAAATGGCCTCCTCAAACTTTACGATTCGGCCATACTGGGGAGATAAATCCGGCATAGGTGCCCTACTTTCTTAGCAGCTTATCAGTTTTATCTTTGGAGCCTTGGCTAGAACCATAGAAAAACTGCAGAATTGCACCAAGTGTGGTACCAAGTAAAAAGCCTAAAATGGTATCGGCATAGCGCCTTGCCGGCTCTGATATGTCTATAAACGTGATGCAGCCTATATAAATAAAGGTCGCAACCGTTAAGAACCAAGCGTATTGATAAACGAACCGCTTTGCTACTTTATCTTCTTGCTCCAGCGCGCTTGTTTGCATCTTTCTGGCGCTGTCGAGGTTTTTGAAAGCAAGCTCTGCCAGCTTTTCCTCTTTACTTAAAACAGCCAGGCGAAATTGCGATTGTAGCTCAGGGTTTTGACTCACTCTGTCCAGCGCTTTACTCGGGTCGCTCTCACCCGTGAGGGTTTGCGCCATGTCTACTACTTTGGTGGCTACCTCCTCGCCATTATCACCACCAATCCATTGGCCTATCTTTTTATCTAGGCCCGTTAGCTTCGCGAGGCCTAGCGCAATCGTAATTGGTTCCATTATTCTGTCTCCAACAAGGTTAGGTTACTCAGCTTTTTAAACTGGCGAACGAGGCTTTTAGCTGTGGTAAAACAGCAATCATAGTAAACGTACTTCTTATGAAGATCCGGGTAGTACTTCTTACTTTCGCGCTTGCCAAAAGCTTTCTCTATTTCCTTGATTGTCTTAGCTGAATATATGGCCTTTGTTCTTTTACGCCACACATCCGGAATACAAACAGGACGGTCATTCTTCTCTGAAAACCAAGCCGCTTTTATCTCACCATTTATATACACACCTAGATGAAAAGTAGACTCAGATACTTTTACTCGTGCTATGGTCAGCTGGAATTCGCCAAAATTAAATTTAACGCATGGGTAAATGCCTTTAAGCTTCTCTTCTATCTCCTGCCATTGCTCGCTAGTAATAGACATAACTCACCTCACAGCTTTGCTATATCAAGTGAAACGGCGTTGTCGTTACCGTGATCATCTTGTTTGTAAAAACGAATAAAACGGCAGCTATCAATTGACGTTACTGACTCCGCCAGGATGTCCATAGCCTGTTGCCACTTGCCTGTGTCGTCAGCTATCTCAAGGCGGCGCAGGCTCAATATGCGCTGTGGGTTTAGCGTCCCTTGCTTATCGGTTGCAAATACCTTGTTCACAATGGCACGAATATTTTGGTTGCCTCCTTCGGTCCATTCATCCAGGCATTTATCAATGAGCTCTTTTGCTAACTGAAGCTCTGGGCCAAGCTCAATTCGCTCTTGCGCTTGTATTTTTACCGCTAACTTGTTGTCGAATGAGCGAAGCGTTACATTGCCCTTTTTGCCACCCAGGTTTACGTTGTGCTCTTGGGCCAGTAACTCCATAAAGTTATCGGCTTGTTCCATCTGCAAACGCTTAAAATCAGCCAGCTCTTTTTGCTGTTTTTCAGCCAACGCTACGGCTTGTTTTACAAACTCGTCTTTAATGAGATCGGTTTGCTTAATATTGGTGATGGCGACTAAATTGCCTTTGCCGTCTTTCATGTAACCTTCAGGTGTATCAGTCATCGTTTATCTCCGTAGAATTGGCTTCATCCATCCCTTGCAAAAACTCCAGTTCAAACGCTTTACTGGCTACGTCAGCCAGTGCGGTACCACTGAGGTTAGGGAATTCAGAAAGGATTTTGTCTTTTAGGTCGTTTAGGCTTGCTGAGCTTTTGGCAAACTCAAAAATTTTGGCAATTTCCACATCAGTTGCCTGATCAAACTCATCAAAAGAGGTCACGTCCATGTTGTAGCGGTCCGTCGCCGCAAAGTCCTGTTTTGCAGCCGTGGCAATTCCAGCGCCATCGTCCTTTACTTCTAATACCGTTTGGCCGTCTTGTGGTTTTGGCACACCGAGAGTTTTGTAGGCGTGATCTTCGGTCACTTTAATCAATTTGGCGGTTTCTCGAATGACATTTACCGCGTCAAGGTTGATCTCTTTTTTGTCTCGCCAAATGTATTTAGGCGGCTCACCACCATCAAAATTCACATGGTGGATACACTCTAAAATTTGGTTACGGTAACTGGCTACCAATGCCCTATCTGCCCGTTGGTTTTCACCTGCCCGCCTAGCGTGCGTTTCACTGGCTGCACGTGCCCCCGACTTTTGCTCGGTTGCTAAGGTCTGTGAGGTCAGCGCCTTACTCATCTCAGCGTTGCACATGTCTATCAGTTGTTTTTGTACGGGCTCGCCACTGAGCTTGCTTTCGATGATCTCAATGGATGAATCATCCGGTATGGTCGCAATACCATCAGTGATCAGCTTAGCAAGCCCATCAATGAGGTCGTCCACTTGGTCATCTGTTTTGCCGACTGGGTGTTTACCCACAGGGAATGGCACACCAAAACGCTCGCAGAGTTGTACAAAGAACTTAAAGCCACCATGCTTGAACATCCAAGGCCAAAAACAACTACTTAACAGGGCTACGCCGTATGGGTTTTTAGCGTTTGGCATATGCCTCACACACGTCCAGCGAGCTTCATCTAGCAATTCGCCATGGGGGTTATCACGGGTTTTTAGCAGTAATTCATGCTCAGGTGTAAACACAAATCGACTGGCTGGCCACATCTCAATTTTACTGGGTAGCCAATTGTTATCGGACTTTTCATACGCCCCAAGGTGCGTTACTGCAAACCCATGCAAAATGGCACTGTAGTTGTGCCAGTCGATGTCCATCCATTCGGTATTGATACCTGGGCTATCGTCCATCAACGACTTGGCCAACTCATAGCTTTTTTTACTGGCTGCATCACTGCCACCGGGTACCAACTCAGCATTAAACGCAAACATGCCAGAACGCAGTGAACGTAATTCGCCAATCACATGCGCATCTGCGGCAATTTCGTCATAAATTAGGGCGCTTTTACCTGCTTTACGCAGTATTGGGTCAGGGTTAGGTAACTCTCGCATCATAGCCCAGTGATTTGGATCACTTTGGCTCATGTTGAACATTTTTTGCAGGGCTCGATAACCCCGTAAGCTTAAATGAGGTTTAGACATGGTAGCCCCCTATTGATTTAGTCACTTTTTTGCTGCGGACTCTGGGCATACCGCCTGCCCCAGTGCTGGCAATCATCCATAAAATGGTTAGGGCACAGCTTAAGTCATAGTGGTGGGTGCTTTGCTTCTCTGGCCAGTTCTCCAGCTCATCCATGATGAGTGGGCACTTTGAGTTAAACGCAATTTGGGCGGGCACATTAGTTACAAAGGGTTCTAATCCCTCTATACGTTCATCCTGGCTTACCGTTGCGGTTACACCACGAAGCGGCAGTGCAATACCTTCGTCTAATCCGCGTTTTATGTAGTCTTGGCGCATGTATTCAAAGGCGTTGTTATTCTCAAAGCCCCACACCAAACAGTTGTATTCACGCTGTAGGCGAATTAAGTCGTTAAGTAGCTTGCTAGTGCCTCGCACCTTGCGGCTCTCGTATTCCACATGCAGTTTGCCCAAGTCTTTGCAAAACAGGCCAACCAGCAAAGCACTGGGGTCAGCGCCAGCGGTTTTTCCCATGCTTGGGTCGCATGCGCCGTATGGCGTCCATAGGTTCAGTCGGTTTACCCAAAACTCAAATTGATAGAAAATTTGCTCATCGTCACTCTTGGCAATGCCTTGCATTTCGCGGTTAAACTCACGCTTATTTGAGGCCCACATCACCATTAAGTCATACAAGCTGCGTACGCTTGCCCAAGAGGTTTTAGCTCCCTTATTCATTTGGCGTTTGTTCTTGAGCCAAAACTTAAATGAGGGTTTATCTTCTTTAGCAACGGCCTGGCCTTTTGCTGCGGCTTTTTTCTCAAACTCCTTGTCTTTATAAAGCATTAAATCGCGACACTCTTCCCATAAATCCATGCGCTCGGGGAATTGGCTTATGGCTTTGAACCGATGCACTAAGTGCCCAGGTGCGTTTTCAGCACGCGAGATTGGGTCGTCGCTGTTTAAAACGGTGTTTACGCCTAGGAATTTTACGGTACCGTCAGGTGGGCCAAGGTATTGCACGGCGGCTTCTAAAAACGCCCAGCGAGAGTCTCGTTCGGTGGCTGAGCGGGCTTCTTTATCCGTGATAATGTCATCGGCCATGAGCAATTTGGGGCGGCTCGCGCCGTGGAATGCACCACGAACCGACTGCTCAGCCCCACGGCTTTCAAAGCGTACGCCCTGCGCGGTAACAAATTCGCCTATTTTCCATGTGGGGCTGGTTTGGCATACTTCAGGAAAGTCCAACAGCAAATTGTTGTTCTGCAGTAACTCAGTTTTTACCACTTCCAGTGTTTTGGCCGGCATTTTTGCCTCGGCACCAAACAAGATGGCGTAATCAATAAAAATGTCGGGTTTGATCAGCTCTAACTCTTGGCAGACGTCGTCATCTTGAAGTAGTGCTAATACAGCCACATAAAGCGGGGATATTTTTACGCCCAAGGTCGATTTACCCTCGCCACGAGGGGCTACAAACCAGTTTTTCCAGCCGTTGGTGAGCTTTAACGCTTCAGGGAACCAATTCATAAAGTAGTGCTGAAACTCGCTAGGCTGTTGGCCATCGTCAAGCCACATATGATGTGGAAAATAGGTGTACACAAAGAACTCAAAGTCGCCACTTAGTACGCGCTTTCGTCTTGCGGTAATGGCCTCTGGGCTTGGGTCAATATCACGTTGCTTGGCCTCAATGTCTAGCCTTAGGCCTGCGGTGATCTGTTCAAGCTCTGCCAGGAACTCTTTGCTGTTTAAGTCCGCCATCAGTCATCCATCACATTGACAAGCTGCGGGCCAAATGCCGTTAAAATGGTCACCAGCTGAGGCGAAAATTCAGGGTGATGTTTACTGACAAACGCAGCCAGTTTTTTCAACACCTCTGCTGCTACCGTGCGGCGCTCTACTTTCTTATTGCCACCGCTTAAGTTCATTACCTTGCTGTACATATCACTCAGCTGCGACAGCACCTTTACCCGCTCAGCTGGGGTCATCGCGTTTTCAGGGTCTCTCAGTAAGTTGAAGGTTTCGTGAGTTTGAATGGTAAACTCTTCAATAAAGTCTTGGGTAAATTCGCCGGCAGGGCCTGTGGCTTTTCGGGCGGCTGCACGAGCCAAATCCCAGTCGTCGCCGTTAGCTTTGGCCTCGGCTTTCCAGCGCCGTGCTGTACCGTCTGCCACGCTGTGCTTTACCGCGGCAACCGACAATGCCAACAGCTCGTTGACGTAGCTGTGTCTTACTGCATTTTTAATATCCGCAGAGTGCGCCATATCATCAGCCTCAGGTTTTCAGTTTTAACAGTTCAACGGCAATGGCAACCGCAAGGCCTGCGCCACCGCCAAGGCCCGCGATTTTCACGCGGTTGTTGGTCACATGCCCTTCCACCTTTTCAACGCGAGTCTCGAGGCCATCCACCCGTTTGGTGAGGTCGGCTTTTATGTCAGTAACTTCTTTGAGTATCGCGGTTTGTGTTGCCTGAATTTGGCCTATTGACTGAAATAACTGGTTTTCTTGTTCTGGGGTCATTGATACCACTCCCCTGTTGCCATTTGCTCGGCCAGTTCGTCAGCACGGCCACCCACCTGAACGGCCCAGCGTGAGTCGAGCATTTCAAAGGCAGCTAACTCCCAGTCGCCCGCTTCAACAGCGGTGATGGTGTTTTTAAACTCAAGCAGGCCAGTAATACCAAGGTTAAAGGCCATGTTAATCAACACCGCTTCGCGGGCGGGGTTGCACTTTGAGGTGTCGATGTTTTCTCGTACTGATTGAGTAAACTCGTTTATGTCATTTGTGAGCAAGTAGTCCGATTCGGTTTCAGATAGGCCGCGTTGCTCTAAGTTTCGACCAACACCAATCGTGGCGTACCCTGATGGACAGTGATACACAGTTAGTCTAACGCCCTCATGGCGCTTTAATTGATTAAACAGGTTTTTGTCCATGGGCAGTCCTACGCTTCAGTTTGGTTTTAACGTCTGCAAAGCATTTAGGCACAGGCTTAGGTGGGGACATCGCTTTTTGCTCAGCAATCAGCGCTTTCACGCGGTTGCGCAGCAGCTGTAAATATCGTGGCTCACAGGTTGCAGCAATGGCTTGCTTTTCTTCACGCGTTTTTGCTGCAACGATTAGCTCCGCCAACACCCACACAGGCAATGATTTTGCTTTGCTCATGGGGTGATGATCGCGTAATCGTCACAGGGCAAACATATGGAAAGTAGTTTTCAACGGAGGGAATAAAACGGCTAAATTAGGCTAAATTAAAATCGGCCATACTGCAATACTGGCCGTTTAAATTAAGTTTAAAGGGGGATTAAATGGTGTTTAAAGCTCAAATTCTTCATCGCAGTGCTGGCAAATGGCAAGGTCACTTTGATATTCATCCTCATGAACTTCCGTATCTTCTTCACAATGTGGGCAGCGAGCAATCACATAAAAGTGAGTTATCTTGCCTTTTTCTGTCATAAATCCTCCTGCCCTATGTCTAAGCGAGGCACGTTAGCAAACAGCTCTTCAGGGTCGGTCACTATGCCGCGTAACTCGCAATGGCTTACTTTATTGCCCGATAAAGCCTGGTACTTTTCAGCCACCAAGCAAGCAATATCGTGCTGATCAATTTCAACCGCCCCATATAGCTCATTGGTGGCCATGCGGGCGTCTTTCCAAAGTAACACAACAAAGGTTTCCATTATTTCTCCAACTCTTTGGTCGCCTCGGCCAGCTCTTGCTCGAGTTCGAACAAGGGCAAGCCAAGGCTTTTACGTTCTGTAATGTGGCTGTTTAGTAAGGCTAAGCCTATTTTAAACATCCACGGTTTAATGGCTTTTTTGCCTGCTAACTGCTTGGCCGTTAGCAATACAAAATTATCGCTACGCACTTTTGGCAACCGCCGTGGTAACACCTTGGCCTTCTGCTACGGTTATCTTCCAAAAGACCCCCTGGCAGTGGTGGCAACTTGCAAGGGTATCCCAGTTGCATGCGGTGTTGTTTTGTTGCGTTAGCAACTGCTTTTTACAATGCGGGCAACTAAACTCATGCATAGGAACGCCGGCGGCTTTTAACCGGTCATAATAATGCTGTGTTGTACTCATAATTTAAGCTCCATCTGTTGCTCTTTGTACGCGTTATGCTCGCTTAAAATTTTCATTATCCACTGCCGTGTAATGCCAAAACGTTTAACCAGGGCTTGAATGGTGGTGCCATTTTTCACCTCTTCAACAATCACCTGGTCGCGTAGCTGTATTAGCACCTTGTTTAGCATGGGCACCTGATACTGGGTTTCAGCGTAGTTGGCCAGGGCCAAACACATATCCTCGCCAAACACCTTTACAAAGTGGCTGTTCGGGTTGGCGGTTTTGGGAATGTAAAACATCTGCCCTTGGTGCTCAGTGAGCAGCTGTATGGTTTTTTCAACCCCTAACACTTTTACGAACTGGCGAATGCCTGCCGGCAATGCTCTTAAATCAACGGTTAGCTCACTCATCAAATAAGCCCTCCACGCTGTATTCACGCTCAATGGCTCGGCGGTCTTTAATGGCCTCTAAGCGACGGCGCGCCTGGCAACATGCAGCGTCTTTTTTACTTGGCTTGCGAGCGATTAAGTTTTCGCTATAGCGCTCGCGGTTGGCGTTGATTGTGAACTCGTTAAAGCTGTTTATGCTCATCGCTTTGCCCTCTTTCTAGCCAGCTTTTGAGTATTTCAATAAGCTGCTGCCAATCGTCTTGTGCCTTGTGGAGCGGCACACCTTGGGTGTGCTTTTTACAAAACGCTTCACAGGCCGCTTTACTGTTAACTCGCACCTTGCCGTCTTTTGCCAGCAGCGCCCAAAGCCGATAAATATGCCTAAGCGCCTGAGGCAACTTTTTACGCTTGCGGTGAGTTGGGTTCATCGCGTGGTAACGTGTCAGCAAGGTTTTGCGCTCATCGATGGTCAGTTTGGTGCAGGACGACACCCGATACTGGCTAACCTCCAGCACATTTTGGCGGTGTGCTTCATCGCTAATGTGTGCGTAGCGCTGTGCGGCTTTAATTTGTTGCACTAGGGTCATGCTACCTCCTCAATGGTAAAGTCGGGCAGCAGGCAAAACTTAAGCACTTTTACGTCCCAAGGTTTGTCGTCGCTGGTGTGCAATACGGCAATATCTGAATAATGCAAGGTAAATTCATCGGTAAAATTTACTGCCGGATCTACCTTTTCAAGTTGCTTGCATTCGTATAGCTTAATGCCAAGCAGGATAGAAAACGCCGCTTTAATGTTGCCGTTTACGCTGTCGAGTATGGTGCCGTTCGGGTCGTGCTTACACACGGCGGCTAACATTTGCGTGTTGTTCTTGCTGTCGCTTACAGCAAACTTGGCGCTAAAAAAGCCTTCGTTAATATTGATTGAAAATGCCATGTTGGTTTTCCTATGGTTATAGGCCTTGTTGCAGCAAGGCCTTTGCTTTTTAAATAAAGGAATGAAGTTGACTACTTATCCAAACCACCGAAAGTACTTAAAGTTTGCGTTGGCAGCTCGCCAGTTGATTGCCTGCGACTTTCCCGTTTGGAACACTGGCAACAGTCTTGAGGTAAATGCATTTCTAGAGGCGGTGAGTTCTGCATCTTTCTTATCTGAGCTATCTCATCCGTCGTTAAGAACTCGTTTAGCCGGCTATCACGTTTTGATTTAAGCGGTTTCATAAATGTCTCCGTTTATAGGGGTTCGTACCCATTCACTTTTAAATAATCAGTTTGTCTTACTTTTGGAGTTAAAATGGATTTCGCTAAAATGGCTACGCTGTGCGCCACCTTAAAAACAGCCCTTGTAACCGCCTTACCTGCTTCGCACACCAATACGCTACGAGAAATAATTTCAAAAATGTCCCCTGGTGAATTTCTTGAATTGGCGCACGCGTACTCGGTGCAGTCTCAGGGTGTGCTAAAAGCAGTGCTTCAAGCTCAGTTCGAGAACGAAGCAAATTCTCAAGCCGTTCAAGCTGGCGTTGCTTCCTTTGTTCCGCGCGCTGAGCAGCACACTGCTCTGCTTGAGTTTTACTTTGCTGTGAGTCAGTTGTGTGAGGCTGAGAGGCTGTACCGCTCTTTGGCTGATGAGCCTGATCTTCTAAATCCAACTCTGTTTTATGTTGACCGGATCCAAGCGGCTTCTCGGGTTTGCCAAGATGCTCAGCCCCCTGGGTCGATTGAGTGGCCGTTCGACGGTGAGGCGCCATTTCGCCTGAGTCCTGAGATGTCTGGTGTTTATCATTAATCATCATTGCATCCTTAAATAGTGGGTTTGTTTAGAATTGCCGAGAAAATAGAGTTCACCATCAGGCGGTCTACTTTCTTATTTGGGTTTTTGCGTATGTGGGTAAGCAAATGCGGTAACAGGTTTTCAACCAACATGCGTGCATTGCCCTCAACGCGTTTGTGCAGCCACTGCCACCACTTGTCGTTGTCTTCGGCTACTTGAATGCTGTTTTGGGTGAGCTCAAAAAACAGGGTTTTAATGTCGTTGATGGGCAACTCACCCACGGGGCTTGGCCAAAAGCACACACGGCTAGAAATCAGCTCATAGCGCTCTTCACTTTGCAGTTTGTCGATAAGCTTAATGTTGCCAACCAACACAACGCCTACGCGGGCTTGATCTGATATGGTGCGTAACGGGTCTAGCGCATTGGGGCGACACTTGTCGGCCTCGTCTAAAATAATTAACCGCTCAGAGTCTTTCAGCGCATTAATGATTTTTTGTAGCCGCTTATAATTAGAGGCCTTAGGAATGCCCAGTTGCAGTGCTAGGCTTTCAAGCACTTGGGTCGAGGCCGTTTCTTCGCTGCCGTAAATAAGCAGTGCATCGTCGTTGTCTTCGCAGTAGCGCTCAATGCCTTTGGTTTTACCCAGCCCCGCTTGCCCAGCAAATACCGCAATGCGGCGGCGGTCTCGTGCTTGCTCGCACGCGGTTTTAATCAGGGTTGGTACGCTGGTTTTTACAAAGGGCACTTCACCATAGCGAATACGAATAGGCGGCTTGGCCTCTGGTGCATGTTCCTCGGCTGGCTTTTCGTCTACCGTAGTGGGTTCTAAAATGCTCCACACTTCATGCAAGTATTTACTTGGGTTCGCGGCGTATTTACCTCCCAACAATTGGCTGATCATGCCCGTACTTTTACGCAAGCGGCTAGCCAGCGTGCTGCTGGTAACGCCTTGGCCGCTTAGCTCTTTATCTTTAAGGCGCTTTTTAATGCGAGCCAGTACCAGCTTGTCGTCTTCGGTGTAGGTTGGGCTGATGTCGGTGCCGCCCGTAAACTGCTTTGCATCAAAGTCACCAAAAAAGTGCTCCCACAACGCATTCACGACTTTTTTGGGGTTAATGGGGCTGGTACCGCTTAATACCGCCGTGACTTGCTCAAGTGGCCAACCCAAGCAATACTCGGTTGGTGAGATGTTAAATAGCTCAATCTCAGCGTTTAACAGCGCCACTTGCTTTTGTTGCGTGCTACTGTAATGCTCGGTGAATTTCATTCGTCGTCCTCCAAAATAAACGCCTCCAGTGGCTCTGGTTTGTATTCGTCCAGGTCTACTGCAAAGTCGTTAATATCAATGTTGTAAGTTTGTGGTGTTTGGTGTGTTAGCGCGCTGGTGTCGGCGGCTAGCGCCTCTACCGACTCAACGTCGACAATGCGCTTTTGTGCCGCACGGGCGCGTTTTTCTGCAACGTGGTTAAGTAGGCGTTTTTCTTGGTTAACCAGGCGCTCACTTTGTTTTTGCTCAATTCGCGACGTTGGAATAGCGTGCGACTTGTTCTTAAGCTGGCACACCATGATGAACTCGCCTGTTTTCTCGTACAGGTGAATAAAGGTATCGTCGTGTAGGTCGTAGCCGGCAACCAGCTCTTGGCCATTAAACTGATGTAAAAAATCGGCGCTGTAATAGCGGTTGTGAAGCCGAATACGGCCACGGCGCACATTGACTTTCTCGCGCGGTAAAATCACAAAGTCGGTGGTGGGTGGCGCGTCTTGCTGTAAGCCCTCTTCCCACACTTGCATGCGAGTTTTGCCTTTTATTTCTGGGTGTGGGCTGTTGTGGTAGTGCTCTAAAAACTCCTTAAACTCGGCCACCCACTCGTCAACGGTCGGTAGACTGCGTTTGCCCTGGCGCACTTCTTTTAACACCAATTGTTTGTGGCGCTCTGTGTGGTCGCGGCCACAGTAGCTCGCAAAGCGTTTGCCTACGCGGTCTTCCATGTGCAAAAAGAAGCGCTCTATCCACTTAGCTCGAGCGTTACCAGGTATGGCAAAAATGGTGTCTATGTCGAACTGGGCATACACCCCGGTGCACTCGTCGGCCATCATTTGGCTTTTGTAGCCTGAGCCGTTATCGATATACAACATGCTCGGAATGTGGTGATGCGCACGTATAGAGCGGGTGAGCGCAGTCAGCGTGCTGATTGACGACTCGGCCTCGCCCAGCTCCCAGCCCACAATGCAGCGGCTACCCACATCTTGAAACGCCGTTAGTTCAGCACGCCAGGCTTTGCCGGTGCTTGGGTGTGCTAGGTATACATCGAGCGTATGGCCATCGCCGTTATACAAAAAGCCCGGCGGGATATGATCGGTTGAGCGAATAAGGTGGTCTTTGTGTTTTTCACGGTAAAGTTTATTACCAATGCGGTACGGGCTTTGTGGGCCTAGCTCATGGGGCAAGCTATTGATAAAGCGGCGTACTTGGTAGTCTTTTGCTTGGTAGCCCTCTTTAATTAGCTGATCGGCCACTTGGGCAAAACTCGGTGAGTTAATCGCGTGGTATAGCTCTAACGCACGCATGGCCCAGGCTGGCTGCTTAGCCGCCCTGCCCTTGTTGTTTGGCAATAAGCCTTCCATGCCTTGCTCTTTGTAGGCTTTATACCAGTTGTATACCGTGGCACGCGACGGCAATTTACCAATGGCCGCAATCGCTTGGTGAATGGCGGGCGTGATTAAACCCTGGTTAATGGCATCGCTAAGTTTGGCAATGGCCGCATCAAGATTGCCGCCCATGCCTACCAAGTGCTTAATAATGGTTGCCCTGGCTTGTGCCTTTTTACGAGCGGTGTCGGGGGCGCTTTGCCAATCAACGGTATTAGAAAGGCTGGGCAAGTTTTTAAATTTGGCTACGGCAGGATGCATTATTTATCTCCTTTTGCGCTAAGGCGAAACGACTCCAGTAAACGCTCGCGCTCGGTGTCGACGTATTGCCATTCGGCGTCGTCGAATGTGGGTAAGTTCTCTATGCCTTGCACGTGCTCACCAAACTCCATATGCAGCTGGCTCAGCAAGCTGCCAATTTGGGTGTATATGCTGGCATAAGCGTGGTGCACCACTTGGGCGGCGGCAATACGCGCTGGTAGGTCTAGGGTTCTAAGCTCACACAGCTGGGTTACCCCTGCTTGCGCTTGCTGCAGTGCCTCGTTTAGCAGCTCAGTGTGTACAATGGCGTCTTTTCGTAGCTCGCTTATAAACACCGGCATATCAAAACGCGTGGTGGGCACTTTGCGCAGGCGCTCGTGCTCGAGCTCGTTGATGCTATGAGCCAATGAGTCTTCTAGCTCCGCTTTTTTATCTAGCAGTTCGGCAACTTGCTGCTTGATTGCGCTGCCGGAGGTCTCGGCAAGCACTTCATAGTCTTCATCGTCCAGTTCTTTCAGGGTTTCGATTGGGACTTTAGTTAGTTCAGAGAGTTGGTGTTGGTTCATATTCAAAATGGACAATTTGTCCATTTTGCTTTTTGGTAACTGCTTCAGCATCTTTGCTACAGCCATAACTCGGGTAGCTGTACGGCGGTGAATGCCTCTGTCATCCAACATATTTGCAAACTCACCATGCTTCACTTGATTTTTTACATGCAAAAGGATAAAACCCATTTCAGCAGCGTCACAAAACTGTCGATTTGCCAGAAACGTCGCTCTATCCATACACTCATCAATGCTATTAGGCATCACTATATTTAGAGGCGTGGTTAACCGTTCAATTTGGTGTTGTAGCTCCTCTCCAGAGTCTTCACCTACTACATCGATTAATTGCTCATTCATAGCAGACTCCAAATTTTAGATAGATCTTGGTCTTTGATATGCACATTTTTAAACCTTGATTACTCTTCGTCTGTTACTGAAATTGAGCTAAGAATTTCTCTTTGGGACTTTTCGATTTGCTGTTTTTGCATTTCCATTTCGGCGTGCTGCTGAAGAAGTTGGGCTCGTTGGTCAAAAGCGCTATACATAAGTGGTTGCAAAAGTATATTCACTGGTTCAACACTTTTTATCGCCCATAATAATGCAGGTATATAGTGAGCTGGCAAATAGACTTCAGTTGCGGGTGAGAGGTACTTGTTTAACTTGCTTTCAGTTATAACCATTTCATTAACTTTTAATGCCTGATTCATTCTTTCAGCGATCCCTTGTCTCGTCAGGCCACTCGTTCTAGCTGCGGAATTAACTGTGTGTAGAAACTGGTGATACACCTCACAATCAGGGGCAACACTTGCTGTAAAAATAGAGCTTTCTTGAGTAAGTTGCATGGTAAATTCTCCTTCAAACCTTACCTTGTTTTTCTGACATATCTAAGCGAGGCTATTAGCGTTATCAGTTAAGGGAGTATTAATAACAGCCGCAATCTGTTTGCGGCGCTGGTCACGTTTATCACGTGAAACATTGGTATATTCATCAGCAAAGACTTGCTCCAGCGTTAGGCCTAAGCAACGAGATATAGCTTCAGCAACACGTTTTGACTTTGCCCTACCGCTCGCTATTTGGTACGCATGCGACCTACTTACTTTTAAAGCTACTGCGATATCAGATAGGTAAATATCCTTTTGTTTTAGTTGGAATTTAATCTCTTCATAGGTTAATCTTGTGGGTTTACTGTTTGGTTTCATGTAAAGTACACCTGTTTATGTTTGCGTTAACTTGTGTGGATGCAACCACATATGTTGTTACTCAATGTAAGTGAGGTTATATGTATATGTCAAGTTTAATTTTAAATTCATATAACATCGCTGCATATACTTTTGTAGTTGATTATTGTTATGACAATTGATAAGTTAGTAAGTGAAGGTATTGACGTTGATTTAGTGATTCAAAGATTGTTTGAAACACTGAATGTTAATAGTGATAGAGCGCTATCTAAAGAGATGGGCTTATCTTTAAGTGCTGTTAACCAAGCTAGAAAAAGAGGGTCATTACCATGGGAGGGCGTAGTAAACATCTGCAAAACCCAAGGTATATCTCTAGACTGGCTGTTTGATGTCAAACCGGAAAATAGTAAATACAAAAAAACGAAACTACCTAAATCTGTAGCTACATCAACTAGTGTTGAGAAAGAAACAGTTAGAAGTGAACTTCTTTCAATAAATGCGTTCGTTGAAGAGGTTATGGATCAGGTTGTAGATAAAACTATACCGGCTTCTAGAATGCTTGAAGTCCGTAAAGCACTTGCTCCAATTCTTATCGATGCAGCTATTGAGTACGATATGGATAAGTCAATTGTAGCGGCTGTTGCTCGGAGCACTCTGAGGCTGGTTTAACCGATATCAGGAATAAACCATGACTCAAAGATTTTTGAAACTCTCGGCTATAACTGCACTGCTTGGATTAACATTAAATGCAGCACAAGCTTTAGAACCAAAGCCTGACCGGGCTCAAGTGCAAAATTTATATACCACTTTGTTACTACCGGATGGTAGCTACCTAAATGCAGATATTAGCTTTGATTGTGGTTCTAAATTTGTAAATACAGGGATAATCATCACGACTGATGAAGGTGCTCAGTTTATGGCAAAAGCGTATAGAGCACTTTATGGGGTTAAAGCGGGGCAATCTGTATTAAAAGCTTGGAATACTAAAGCCAACCCCAGTGATCCGAGAAAACCAACTATGTTGCTAATTAATACTTTTCCTGCCTCCCAAGAAAAAGCAGATAGTCAACACGTAAGAAATAGCAACAAAATAAACAAAAGGTTACAAGAATCAGTACAATCTGTTAACATCGATAGGATAGAGGGTAATGCTGAATTAGCTCCAGAGTTAATACAACTGTGTGGGGCTAGAGTGCACGAGAACTATAAATAAGTGATGGAGGCTGGGAGGGGGGCTGACCACTCCCAGTGAACAGATGGAACGATTGTCTTTTTTAATACTAATCCTGTCGACATTTTTCATTAGTCCAGTGTTATCACAACCCACAGGGTATAGTTATGGGGTAACAGAAGATGATGAAGGGTTTATTTACTTCGCGACACAAGTCGGCGGGTATAGATTTGATGGTACCCATCACATTGAATTGAATAAGTTGTTTGACTTACCCAACAACTGGGTAACTGATGTTGAGTATTCTTTCAACGATAATAGCCTTTACATTGCCTTAGGCGACCTTGGCATTCGGAAAGTAGATTTAAGCACCAAAAAAATAACAACTATCTCTGAGTCAAGATGTTGGAGAATGGAGTTAACGGATAAGCTTATAAATTGTAAGAATGGCTCCGCTCTTGTTTCCGTAACTCGTGATGTAAATAACTTAACTACTGAGCTGATGAGTGATGTAAAAGTAACTTCGATTAATGGCAACTACATTGACTCTGAAAGTGGATTGTACAAAGTTGATGGTAAAGGTATTGTCGAGTTAGCGAGTACTGGAGCAAGTTACTCTAAGTCAGCCTCGAATAGTAATGGGCTGTTAATTTGGCGTAATAATACCCTTTATTATTATGATAACCATGGAAGAATGATCTCTACACCTTGGGAAAAATTTCCAACAGCGCTTGCCATCGATGGTAATACTGCACTTATCGCAATAGGTAACAAAGTTAAGCGACTTAGTTTGTTTGATTTAAGAGTTATAAATTACGACGTTAGCTCATTTTCAGAGGTTGTAAAACACATATTTATAGACTCTAATGACAATTTGTGGCTATTTTCTAATAACAGCATACAGCACGTTGCGAAGGGCCAAAAGCATACCCCCGTACCTTTACCATCTTCCTATAACCTGATTAGCAAAAACAGAGATTTTACTTTTATAGGTACTGAAACAGGAGTCTATTTACAAGATGGGCCCAAACTGAAATTAGTTGGTGAACCAGAAAATTATGGTCCTGTCACTACCGATGTTGAATTAGTGGATAATACTTTGTACATAGCGACAACGACTAGTCTAAGTAAGTACGACGTAATTACAAATCAAATAAATAAGCTCTATGATGGCTATGTAATTGTTGCGTCCAACATTAATGGCATCCTTTACTTTGGTACAAATGACGATGGCTTATATAAAGTGATTGACCAAGAAGTTATTGAAGTAAAAGATCTGAATGCAGTCATGAGCTCAAAAGAAGTGACAGCCATTGAATTGATTGACAGCAAGTTGTTCATTGGAACTAACAAAGGATTTTATGTAAAAGATGCTAATGGATTAATAACTGCACATGGTCATGATTTGACAACAGTTACTGGCTTTGTGAAGCTTTCTTCTGGAATATATGTTTCAACATTTAAACAGGGATTGTATAAATTTCAAAGCGAGAAAACTCATAGACTTGAGACACCGCAAAGCATTTCAGATGTGGTTGCCACAGATGATACGCTTTACATCGGTACAATATCTGGTGTTTATATATATGATGGCTTAACGGCTTACCCGTTGACAGGTACAAGCCAATTAAATGTTACTCCAAATTCATTGAAACTAGATTCAGATAGAATTGTTTTTGGCACACAGTATGGTATAGAGTCTTTCAAGCTCGCCTCAAGTAACCAGATCAAACAACCAACAGTTGTTGGCATAATGATAAATGGTGAGTTCTCACCTACTCTACCAGCAAGCTTTCGTGCAAATCAGAACATTAACCTGCTAATATCGGCAAAAAGTGTATTGAGCAATACAGAGTACCAATACAAGATAAATGATACGTGGCAAAATGCTGTTAGTGGCGTGATAGATTTCTCACATGTTGAGCCAGGCACTTATAATTTAGAAATCAGAGCACGTCAAAGCGGTGGGAAATGGAAGTCGAATGTAATAAGAGAGGTCAGGCTTGAGGGAGAGTGGTATCAAACATCGATTTTCTATGCTCTTTTAATTACTTTCGCATTAAGTATTTTGAGTATTACAACCTATCTATTGTTACTGTATTTAAAAGCAAATTTTGATGTCCATGAGAAGCTACAAAAAATGTATAGCTTCACCAGCACGCACAACTTACTAGCACTGATGACTAAAGCCAAAACTAAGTGTTCAAGCCCAGACGTCAATCAGCATGCTGATGGTTTAGTTTTTATCGATGAAGTTATAGATGTCCTTGTGCCAATGGCGCACGGTAATGCAGTCCTGGGCAAGAGAACTCTTAAACAAGGAGTTATGGCGCTTCAAGCCTCTCTCAAATACGAAGCACCAAGTAGTGAATTTGAGTTTGTGTGTTCAACTGAGCACGGTAAGACGCTTCCTAATCATATCGAGAGTGATGCTTACGCAGTAATATATCATTCAGTAAAAAATTCAATTGAACACGGTAATTGTAAGCGAGTTGAAGTCTACGTAGAACAAGTACGAGGAACCCTTCAAGTCAGCATAATGGATGATGGGTGTGGCTGTAGCTGGTTTTCCCGTACATTCAAATATGGTTTAGGTTTCTTTCTGATGAAGCAAACCGCAAGAAGAAACAACACTAAGCTTGTGATACAAAGCTGTAAAAAAGGTACTACCGTTAGCATTTCATTTAAGCTAATGAGTAAACAGCAAAATATACAAAAACAACTTAATACAGAGACGCTCAATTAAAATATAAACGGTGTAAGGTCAGAGACCTTACACCTACCAAGTCCTTCAGCCTCACTTTTGCTTAGCTTCAGCAATCCTCTTTTCCCAATCCCCTACCCAACCTTGTTCACTAGCCTGCCTACAAAGTTCAATGACTTTTTGCCACTCGCCTTGCTTCTTATAAATGATCGCAAGCTGGTAATAGCCACGGTGAGCGGGCAAATAAAACGGGGTGTCTTTTGGTGGTAAGCCCCAATCAATGAGCTTGTCGAGCATCTTTTTATGGTCGGCTTGCATAGAGAGGATCGCCTTGGGGGCAATGTCTATTTGCTTTTTACAATAGAAAATTGCCCTTTGCAGGTTGTCGCCTTGTTTACGGTGCCGGTAGTAGAACTTAACCGCACGGCCATATAAAAAGTGTAAGTCAGTTGAACTGGTGTATGGGGTTACAGAGTCTTCGGCTTTATTGAGTAGCTTTTGGCAGAGGTCAAAGTCACCTTCTTTGCGTAGAAACCAACCCGCTAAGGTTTGCAAGAACCTAACTTTGGTGGTGGATGTGCTGTGGACTTGGCCTTCGTCAATCTTGTTGCTACCACCGAGTGGGTCGTAATGGTCGTATATGCGTTTTCGCTCATACGGCTCAAGCTCATTTAGCCACCATCGCTCTAAGCCAAAAAACTTAATTAATCCCTTTGGTGCTGCTTCCTGTTTTGGCTCAACAAATTTAAATACGCTTTCCATGATTTATCTCCTTTCTATCTAGCGTATTATCATTATAGTGTGTCTGGCGTAATTACAACTGCAAAAAACTAATATATAAGCAAACAGGAGAATACATTTGAGAAAAGCAGAGTTCGCTGTATTTATCTGGGAAATGACTGAGAACGGGCCTACAAACTTATCCAATATGACGCAGCCCTTCTTTGAACTACCAAGACGCCAAGACATCATCGTGTTAGATGGCAATTACTTCCGCGTGTGCGAGGTTGTGCTACATCATCAAAAACCATTTGAGCCTGAGTTGTTTGTTGAGCGCTTGGGTGAGTGGAAGAACTTTGAGCGTAGCGATATCTTTAAAAAGCAAGCTTAAATGTTGTGGGGCTTTCGAAGCCCAAATAATAGAATTAAACAGGGCCACAGAGCAGATGATTCAAAAAGTGAAAGGAAGGTTAGGGAATACTATATTCACCTATTGGGTGTTTTGGGCCTTTATACTAATACCTATTATCTTATCTTTGATACTAATGTGCGCTATCGCAATAGGTGATGCGCTTGAATTTACCAAAATTACTAAGGAAAGCCTAGACACTTTTATTGAGTACCAGAAAGTGCCGCTAGTGATCCTTGGTCTCTCGATTCCTTTTGGAACTTTAGCTGCTGCTAACTTTAGGGCTAAGCAGTTTCATAGGAACCTTGAGCGACAAGAGTATGAGCATCAAATCGATCTTTACCACAAGGACTTAGACTTTTTTGAAAGGAAACTAGATGGTGCAGTAGGCAATAGGCAGTTTCAATATATTAGTAAGCAACATGCAGCGTTAGTGTTCAATAACTCAAGGCATTATCCCGTTAGAGGTGGAATGCTTTTTGATGCTACACCTAAGCGCTACAAAGCACTTTTTCTTGCATCCGATATTAACACCGCCTTGGCATATCTAGTTGACATTAACAAAAAAGAGTGTGAGCTATCTGAAAAAGAGATTGACGACGAGTTGTTCCGCGTTTTTTTTACACATTTAGACAATATCAATGATGTAGTAATTGACGAAATAAAAGTACTCACATTTATGACAAAGTTTTATCCGACTATTTCGAAGGTAGCCAACAAAATTGGCATTGACCAACCTAAGATTGATGATGGGTATAGTAACTATTGCATATTTTTTAGGGAAGCTATCAGCGTAGTTTCTGTTGTCTATGACCTTGATGAGCTGAGTAACTTTCCTCTCACCAGTGAATTTTGGCGCAACAGGAATAACATCATAGACCGTTGTAACTTTGTAAATTCAGAAATTAAAATAAGTGCAATTGCTGATTATTACAGGTTACCGTACAAGAAGGATTGAACGATATTAATTTAGCTGCTCTTGTTGTTGATGCGGTTATAGTAGCACCGTATGTAAAGTGATTTCTATATGCGCTGTTTGCTTACGCGCGCGTAAGCTTGGCTTTGTATTTTGTGATTTACTTACAACCCAAGGGGAGCCTATGAAAGATGTAGCGGTAGTGATGAAACCCGTTGTTGCGTGCTTGGAAAGCGCACAAGCCGACTTAGCCCAGCTAACACCCGAAGAACTGGCGCACGCTCAGCAACTGGTTGAGGTGTTTTTTAAAGGCGCGGCAGAGCCAGTAGATGATGTTAAAGAGACGTTGAACCATATTATTTATAGTAGCATTCGCCAGGTTATAGAAGCAGAGAGCGCACCAACTAAGCTTGGTGTACGCCCTGCTACTCCTATGTTACCGCTTACCTCGGTGCTTTTTAAGCAACATTACAAGCAAGAAAAACTTTATGACGCTTTGCTAAAAACCTTAACTACGCTGCATAGTCAGGCGGTAGCAGATTAGCTTTTTGTGTCTTTCAAGCTGTCTATCGTTGCTTGGTAGTCTTCACTAAACTCAACCTCTTTCGTGCTCGAGTAAATGTTGATACCTTGCTTTTTAAGTTCGTTGTACAGATTAATGGCATCTTGTACTGCGTCTTCCTCGGGAGCCAAGTTTGACGTTGAGTGATTGTCTGCGGCCATTAGGTGCACAGCAGCGTATGCGATAAACTGATTTTTGTTCTTAAACATCGTTTTTCCTTAAAAGAGTTAAACACCCTGTAGCCCCACGCTCAGGGTGTTTATTTTTTACCACAAAGTAAGTTTGGTAGACAGCCTTACTCTCTTTTTAAAAATAACGCCTCAAACGCGCTCTAACGGGCGCTAAACAATTTGCAGTAGACTGATTCGGCTTAACGTGGTTTAAACAAATTTAAACGCCGTTTAAACGTGTTTTAAACAGGGTTGCGGTTGAATGTGTTGGGTTGGTTTGTGGCTGAGTGGTAAAAAGCGCGGTAAGAGTTACCGCGCTTTTTACTTTCCATCATCTTTGTTGTTGGTAAACATCTCATACCAGTTGGTTACACGGTAGAGACTAAAAACAGCTGCGAGTGTGGTTGTTATTGAATAGGTAAAAAAGAAGTATGAAATAAACCAGATGGCGTAGACTACTTCCCTACACCATGGAATTAGGTTATATAGGTAGAATCCTGCGTAAGCTTTATTTAAAAGTGCCAGCACGATAGCGATTACTTGTAAAACGATAAAATGAACGAAGACGGTATTAACATCACAAAAGACCGTTACCTCGTGATCTTCATCTTCTTCAGCTAAAAAGGCCCTAAAGCTATCATCACCAATTGCCATCCATAGCGCAAAGCCGCCAAGCGAAAAACCTAGGAGGTTTGGTACATAATCTAATACACCATTCCACCACCCGTATTGCGTCCAGCTTGGCCATAGCAGAATGCACAGCACTAAGGCGGACCAAAAGTAAGCTGATTTCAATAATGCCTTAACGCCACCATAGTTTGTCCAGTAGCGTATTAGGATGTTTTCAGCTTCTGTATCGTTTTCTTGGCCCACTATCGTTCCTCATTATCTAAACTGATCTAACACTGTCTCAGCTAAGCGTCGCAGCGCTTCCATGGCTGTAAAGTTCTTATCGTCGTAGAAATCCTTTGCTGAAAACGGCGTTTCATTAGTATCTATTGTAACACGTTCATCTTGTGCGTTTTTACCGTTTGCTTTTACGTGCCCATATTTAGCAGCGATCTTTATTGATTCTTTAAGCTCTGTATCAACTTCTATTGACTCGTCTGGCACTGCAGTCAGTGTCTCTTCAATTTTTTGTACCTTGCGTTTGTTCATTTTCTTAAGAAACTTACGCTCAGCGTCTTTTAGCGCATTCGGCCGCGTAATGGTCATTTCAAGCTTTCGTTTAGACGGAAGCTTGATGATCTCATCAACAACGTTTTGTTCCGGTTGATGCGTTACGTTTACTTCTCCGAACTCATCTTTCAATGTAGGATGGTTCAAGAGCTTGTTGAAAAACTCTGTAGCAAGTTTAGGGGTTAAAGCTTTCTTGTTCTCATATTGAGAATATACGATCAAATGCTGCTTAGGATAAAAAATAAAAGTAAAGCGGTTTGATTCAGGCCTAAGGTGCTCTATAGCTTTGGTTCCCTCAAGCTCCTTTTCAGTTGCATGTTGCTTTGTTCTTTTATTAAACCAATCAGCGTTTTCATCAAAACTCACGTATTTATAGATGTCACCATAAATGGGCTTAACCTTATCTTTGTTCTTGCTGATTTCGTGTACATCTGTAAGCTCAGCCCAAGTCTTGCTAAATAGGTGAACAGGCTCATCAAGCTTTCTTGCTGCTTTAAATAACTCTATGTATCGTTCAGGGCTGTGAGGTTGCAATGTAACGTTTATAACACCAACTTCGATCTTCTTTCTCATAATTACTCTGTAAGCATTTTGTAAAAAGATTAATTTACAAGTTACATTTACAGCAGTCAATTAAACAGGTCAAAGCTGACCTGTTCTAAATCAAGTTATTATAATTTAAACGTAAATGATGACATATCGTTTTTGCGCGGGGTTACGTTATCGAGCACCGAGCGCGTTAACTTGTTTGCCTTCCGCAATTGACGCAAGGGCTTTACTGTTTTGCTCATGTAAATAAGTATTCGACATCGTGATTACCAAATATGCTCAATGGCTTCGTCTGCGGTCATGTCAGGACTTAAGTTATCAAAGATACTGTCCACCGAGTTTTGGTTAATGGCATTAAACACCTTGTCTCGCTCATCCCAGCAGCGGTCGATGTCGGCCTCAAACTCAATACCAAAGTCGGCCTCTCCGCCACATTTAAATTGCGTAATGATAGACACCTTAGGCACGGTGCCGTCGTTGGTGTCGTGCGTTGATTTTTTAACGAGTACCTGAAAGCCGTTAGACTCGAACAGTTTTGCAAATGGGTTCATCGTGACCTCTTAAAAAGTTGTTGATCGTTTTGTGTAGCCTGTTTAGTCTAAATAACTGGTGCTATTGCACACTATGTAAACCACTTTCCCTGCTCTGTCTTCCCTATTCAATCGCTAACCTAGCCTCATGTTTTAAACGTGAGCAAAGGCAATGGCGCAAAAAAGACCCAACACAAAACTCAATTGGTTTGAGATTTTTAGAGCCGGTGAACACACCGACTCGAAAGGCAATACCGCTGAATTCAGTAAAACTGACCTACAAAGCGTGGTCAGCAATTTTAAAAAGCGCAGCTCCCCTTTGGTGGTTGGTCATCCAAAAATGGATGACCCCGCCTGGGGCTGGGCAGAAGAACTAAAAATTGAAGGCGACACGCTCTACGCCAAAGCAGAAGAAGTGGATGCGGATTTTGCTGAGGCGGTGGAAAAGGCCCGTTACCCTAACCGCTCTGTGCGTCTACGTAAAACCGATAACGGCTTTGAGCTCGGCCACATTGGCTTTTTGGGTGGTAAGCCCCCTGCGATTGACGGCATGCAATGGCTATTCAGTGAAGAAGAAAACGGTGACGCCGTGGTGCTTGAGTTTGCTGCCAACGACCGAATTGAACAAGTCGCCCTGGATGGCGCACAAGGCTTAGTGCGCCTTGTAACCAACCTTAAAACCTTTATTACAGACCGATTTGGTGCCGAAGAAGCCCGCAAAGTGTTTGCCGACTGGGAAGCTGAGCACCTTCAGCAGCAAGTGACGTTGGCTGAGCATGAGCGCCATCAACAAAACATGGCAGATCCACACAGTGAATTTGCTGCCCCGCAACAAGAGGAACCCAATGTGAGTGATAAAACCCCAACCGAAGCTGAAAAAGCGCTCCAAGCAAAACTGGATGCAGCCAACAAACAAAATGCTGAGCTGCAATTTAACCAGCGTAAAGCGGCTGCGCAAACCTTTATTGATAACACCCTTAATGGTGGCAAAGCGCCACGCTTAACCAACACCGAAGGGCTGGCCGAGTTTATGGCGCACCTGGAACAAGATGCTGAGCAAACCTTTGAGTTTGCCGCGGCGGATGGTGACAAAACCAGTAAGCCGGTTGATTGGTTTAAGGGCTTTTTGCAAGCGTTGCCCGAGCAAAAAGGCTTAACCAAAGACTTTAGCAAGGACGGCGAAGAAGAACCCGGCGACCTGAGTGCTGAGCAACTGGCCACCAAAGCGGTTGAGTTTCAGCAGTCGGAAGCTGGTAAGGGGCGCACTATCTCGATTAGTGCGGCAATGGATCACATTAAATCGGAGGCAAACTAATGGCCGTTCCTGGATTAATTCGTAATTTTGCAGCCACAGGCGAAATTAAACCAAACCGCATTGTGGCGGTATCGGCAGGCGACTTTATGGCCGCTGCGGCGGCGAGTGTTGCCGATAATGCGCTGGGCGTAACAGAGCAAGGCACAGATAACCATAACCGAGTGGATGTGGTGATGGACCAAATAGCGCCGGTTGAGCTTGGCGGCGACTTTGCCGGCGGTGAGTGGGCGGTGAGCGATGCCGAGGGCCGGGCCATTCCGTTTGATAAAGCAACCTTTGCCGAAGACGACACCATCAACCTGGTGGGTAAAGTGCTCGAGGCGGGCGATGCCGGCACCATTGCTGACATTCACATCACCCCATTTTTAATTGTTAAGTAAGGACTGAGTTATGAGTAATGGCATGCCATTTACCCCCGACACCCATCAAACGGCGATTGCAATTGCCTATAACAACCGTGCGTTAATTGCCAATACGTTAATGCCGTATTCGTCTGTTAATCGCCGTGAATACAAATGGGGCGAGTATGAGAAGGCCGCTAAGTTTACGCTACCCGATACTAAAATTGGCCGTAAGTCTGGCCCGAACCAAGTTGAGTTTACGTTTAAAGACCAAACGGGCTCGGTGACGGACCACGGGTTAGCGGATGTTGTGCCCAACGACGACGTAGACAACGCCCCTGAGGGGTATAGCCCGCTGAGTGTAGCCACTGAGAACCTAACCGATTTGATTTTATTAGGCCGTGAAGTACGCGTTGCGGATAAGTTTGCAGATCCAACGAACTTTGGTAAGCACCATAAACTCAGCGCCGCTGGCTTTAAGCGTATTGACGACCCTGACCTGGATATTTTGCCATGGCTACTTGAGTTATTAGACGAACCACTGATGCGCCCTAATGCCATGACCATGTCGTTTAAAGTGGCCACCAAACTTAGAACCAACAAACGCATGATTAAAGCGTATAACGGTTCGCTGGGTGATGAAGGCTTAGTGCCTTGGCAGTTTATTAAAGACCAATTAGAAATTGAGCACATTAATATTGGCCAAGCCCGTATTAACACCGCCAAAAAAGGCAAGTCGCCAGTATTTGAGCGTGCTTGGCGTGACAACCTTGCCTTTACGTATCACGACCCATTAGCGGGCTTTGATAACAAACGTATGACCTTTGCGCTTACTGCACGCTATAAGAGCCGAGTCTCGGGTAACCGGACGGTTTCTGCAGGCTTGCATGGTGGTACTGAGGTGATGGTAGGCGAGTCGGTCGAAGAGCAAATTATTGCCAAAGACTGCGGCATGCTGCTCACCGACGTGCTCACCCCAGCCTAATTATTTTTATTGCTCCGTGAAAACCCAAGGCGGGTTCGCCCGCCTTTTATGAGGTCATTATGTTTGTATCTGCCACTCACATTATGAGTTTGATTGGTATGTCTACCCTGCTGCAATTTGCCTCTGGCCGGATAGAGCCAGACTACGATAACCGCCTAACAGCTGATGACATACACGCCGCGCTAGTCGGTGAGCCGGTTGGTGATAACCAAGCGCACATTGCCGATTGGTTTAAAGCCGCAGCTGCCAATGTGAATGCGGTAATAATGGGGTATGTGGCTAAGTTTGAGCTAACCGAGCAGCAAGTTGAAGCCTCGCCGCTTCAAAGTATTGCCACTGACTTAATGTGGTATGAGCTCAGCAATAATCCTGGCGATGAGTTACTGGCTCGAAAAAGTGCGGCGCTCAAGATGCTAGACAAAATCAACGCGGGCACCATTCAAATTAAAAAACCGGTACCCAAAAACCATGGCAGCATGCGCACAGCAAAACCCCGCTCTCAATTTGATTGGAGCCGGTTCTAATGGCTGGCGTGTACGTTGAAGTCGCGGGTGATGCGCTCGATATTCTGCAGCTTATCCGCCATCGAAGTGACAACCCCACTGAGGTGTTAGACGACATTGGGGCGTTTTTAGATCAAGACGTAACCACCCGCTTTTTAAACGAGCTGGCCCCCGATGGCACAAAATGGGAGCAGTCGGAAGCGGCAAGAACCGGTAAAGGTCGAAACCCTGAAAAGCCAGGTTTAACGCTCACAGACAACCGCGATTTGGTGGGGTCAATTACCCACAATGCCGAAGGTGAAGAGTTAGAGCACGGGTTTAGTGATGTGGATTACGCCGCCATTCACCAGTTTGGGGGGAAGGCTGGCCGCAATCACAAAATTACCCTGCCCGCACGCCCCATGATTGGCATTGAGCAAAAGCAAGCCAGCACCATTGTAGAAATGGTGACCGGGTGGCTAGTTTAAACGAGGTTTAAATGCAGTTTAATTTTGATTTAAACAAGGTAGAAAAACATTTAAGCCGGCTGAATTTACGTGTTGGTGCTGCGGCCGATTTTAACGAGGTACGCAATAATCCCATTCAAACGGCCTCTGTGTTTGTGCTGCCACTGGATGACGACTATGCCCCAGAAGACGCGGTGACAGGCCAGCAGATTTACAATATAACCGAGCTGTTTGCGGTGATGATTGTTATACCGTGCCACGGCGGTAACCAACGAGCTAATGACCACATTGCACAGCTTAGAAACCTTATTAAAGCAGAGCTGGCTGGCGTTAAATTTGGCGACTGGCAGCCCATAGAGCCACACCGTGGCCGCATTGTGGAATTTAACCACAAAACCAACACCCTAATTTACCAGTGTCAGTTCAAAGTAACTGGCTACGTAACCGTAAACACGAGGCCCATGCCATGACAAAAACCAAACCAACTGAACCCAAGCCGCCAGAAACCAAGCAAAAGGTAACACGGGATGTGGCAAACAACGCGCTTGCCCTACTGGCTAAAAAGCGCCGTACGCAGGACGTAAGCGGTGCATACAAAATAGAGAACAATACGCTCACACCCGGAGGTGATGCATGAGCAGCTGGCGATTTAAAGACAAGTTACTTTTAGTTGATGCCCTTGGCACCACACTGACCGGCCAACACGCTGTGTATGCAAGCGAGGTGGAGTTTGCTATTGAGTCTGAAACCGAAGCCGATGAACTTGAAACCGCACACAGTGGTGCAAGCTTGGATGTGATTTTTGGCAAGCACGTTACCTTAAATTTTAAAACGCCACTTTCAATGTGTGGCACACCCGGGCAAGCGCCTGCCATTGCCCCCCTGCTGCTGGCTAGCGGATTTGTGCAAGTGTCGGATGCGACCAGTGTGACGTACGCACGAGGCGATGCAACCAAAGCCAAGGCCCTGGTGCGCTTTGGTAAAAACACCCATGAAATCAGCGAAATGCTGGGTAATGTGTCGCTTAATTTAGAAAAAGGCATACCTAAGCTTAATTGGCAGTTTAAAGGCTTGTTTAGCCCTCCCATGCAATCGGCTGCCGCCCCGGATGTGGATTGGAGCCGCTGGCAGCGCCCTGAGGTGCTGGGTGTTGAATGCGATTCTGCCTTTAAGCTCAACGAGGTGTCGCGCGTGCTGCATAAGCTCACGGTGGACGTTGGTAATAATGTGATCTTCGACCGCGCCATTAACCATGAGGCCATTATGCTCACCGGCCATGAATCGAAAGCGCAAATGACGCTAAGTGCCGATAATTTGGGGAACTTCAACCCATTTAACGACATTGGCCAGGTGCAGCACTTTGAGTTTAGCCACGGTACCACAGCCGGTAAAAAGTTTACGCTGATTGGCCGCTATCAACTCCCCACGCCTAAATACACCAATTTAGACAGTGAGTTAACGGGCTATGAGCTCGATGGCAAGCTAGTGCCAAGTGGCGCTGGTTACGATGAACTAACGTTAGTATTTGAGTGATCCGAATGAAATTAAAGAAATTAGAGCAACTAAAAAACGCCACTATCTTAGCCCCCATCCATTTTGAATTTGGTGGTGTGGAGTTCAAGTTTGACGCCAAAATTAAACTCATACCAGAGACTGAGATGACCCAATTGGTCGATGGCAGTAAAAAGGACGACGCCATTGTGCGTGAGTTATTAGTTGGATGGGACAACTTTGTGGATGACGGTACCCAAGTCACCTTTAGCGGCGAAGTACTTGATGAGCTGTTGGGTTACGGCGCGATTGCTGGGCGGCTCTCTGTTGAGTGTGTTAACGCGCAATACCGCGTACAAGAAAAAAACTAGTGGACGTTGCTAGGTGGTATGTGGGCGACCTAGCAACCAACAACTCAACACTGGATGACGACGAAGCCCATTTTGGCGCACCAAGACAAGCGCAACCAAAAGCAGAATCGCTGTATGTGCTCCCTGAAAACTGGGCGGCGGTGACCGCGCTGAGCACTGCCGGCACCCAGTGGCAGCTGTGTAAGCAAGGCATGGAGCTCGCCCTAGACTATGCCCGGGCAGACGTGGCGTGGCGCTATGCAGACATCACACTCACCCCAACGGATTTTAGCAAGCTGCAACAACTAGAGCGGTTAATAGTAGGATTAATAAGGCGGCCCGATGAAAAACCAACTGAACCTGGCATTACGCTTAAAGTATGATGGCAAGGCGGTCACTTCAGGGGCCGCTCGTAATGTTCGCGAACTAAACCAAATCCCTCAGGCGCTGAGTCGCCAAGTAGCAGCCAATCAACGCTTAGGCGCAAGCCAGGGCCAGCTAATGCGCCAACAATCGGCCATGGGCAGCCAGCTTGGCGTGTTGAGCTCTGGGTATGACCAGTTGGCTGCGAGCATTGCGTCTGTGGTGAGCCTGGGCACAGCGGCCATGTTTGTGCGTGACACCGGCAATGCGCAGTTGTTAGATACCCGGTTACGTGGCCTGACGGATACCGCTCGTGAGTACAATGCCGTGCAGAACTATTTGTTTGCCACTGCCGATAGGCTTAATACCAATTACTCCACCCTCGCCGATTCGTACTCTCGTATTCTAAACCTGCAAGAAGCGGGGGTTGTCTCGCAAACCCAAGGGGTTGCAATACTGGAAGGCTTTGCCAATGCTGCGGCCAAAACAGGGGCGAGCAATGTGCAGCTGGAGCAAAGTTTATTTGGTATGACGCAGGGCATGACCGCCGGTGTGCTCCGCGCTGAAGAACTCAACCAGGTTACTGAGCCTTTGCCAGGCTTAATGCAGAAACTAGATAAAGCGGCGGGGCAAGCTGCCGGTGGTTTTAGGCAAATGGTGAACGACGGCAAGGTCACCAGCCAAATGTTTAAGCAGTACCTTATTAAAGCATTCGATGATTATGCTGGGGCCGCTGAAGCCACTGAGGGCAAAATCAATGCTTCGTTTGCTGAAATGGGCAACGAGTACCAACGCCTTATACGCCACTATGAGCAACCCGTAAATTTTGCGGTAACCCGTGTGGTGGGTAGTATTACGGATGCCATGCAACTGCTGCGTGAAAACGAAGGAATTGTAGAGGGCTTAACCACCTCCGCCACGGCCCTTGCTGTTGTGATTGGAAGTCGCTTAGCAGGCAGTGCATACA
The DNA here is from genome assembly GCF_048515945.1 of Pseudoalteromonas 'SMAR'. Lineage (NCBI taxonomy): Bacteria > Pseudomonadati > Pseudomonadota > Gammaproteobacteria > Alteromonadales > Pseudoalteromonadaceae > Pseudoalteromonas > Pseudoalteromonas 'SMAR'. The sequence continues at coordinate 16,061 of NZ_JBLWMW010000007.1, read as the reverse complement.
ACTCAGCTAAAGCCTTTACGACTAACGCCATTGCATCGCACAAAGCGTTACAGGCTCAGGTGCAACTGGCAGCACAGGCCAAACGAAGCGCAGTAGCGCAGCATCAAGCCGCTGTGCAAGCTCAGCAGTTCGCACAACATCAATTAAAGGTGGCTCGCACCACAGAGCTTAGAAGCCGTGCCATTACTAAGTTGGCCATAGCCAACCAGCGCGCCAGTGCAACACAAGCTGCCCTTACGGCTGCAACTAATACCTACTCTGCTGCCGCCGCTCGAGCCAGTGTGGTTACCCGTGGGTTTACGGCTGCGCTGGGGCTATTGGGTGGCCCCGTTGGGTTAGCTGTAACGGCTGGCCTGGCGATTGCGTATTTTGCCAGCCAAAACGACGAGGCCAGCACCAGCAGTAAAAAGCTAAAAGTGCACCTGTATGAACTGGGTGATGCCTTTGACTCGGTGGGCAATACCGCAAGCCGTGCACAAATAAAGCGGGCACAAAAAGAAGCGGCAAACTACACCAAAAACATCGAGGCGGCTTACACCAAACTTACCACTCTTAAAAAGCGCCAAGCTCAATCTGGTAGCGACCGCAGCAAGTTTATGTATGCCCAGCAAATTGCCGAGGTGGAGCGTTATATTGCATCGCAATCCAAACTTCGTGCTGAAAAACTAAAACTCGCTAATGAGGCGGCGAACCTAAACAAAAGCCTTGAAAGTATTGATTGGAAGATGCTGCAAAATGAGTCATCTTCTGCGACAACCGCACTACCTGAAAACATTAAGCGCTTGCAACTGAGCCTGCTGGATGAAGAGGCACGCTTAAAAGCCAGTTATGAGAAACGCCGGCAAATGGTGGTGACCGCTCGAGACAAAGACACCGCTAATAAAGCAAAATACGATGCCATTTTAAAGCAGCTAGACGCCAAATACACAGAAGACGTAAAAGCCCTGGCACAAAAGCGTGAGAATGATAAAACCCGCATTCAAAACCAAGCCGAAGAAAAACGCCGTAATGACTTACGTGCCGCGCTTGAAAACCGCATTGCACAAATTAAGGGCCACGCTAACCGTGAAGCGCTTGCAGCGTATGAAAATGAGCTGGCGGTTGAGCAAGCGAAGCAACAAGCTCGAGTTGATGCTGCGCGCAGGCAGTCCTTTGGGTTAGCCGCAAACGACGAAAAAGGCGAAATAAAATATAACGCCGATAACCAAATTCGCGACATCGAGCGCCAACAAGAACTGCTCGCTGCTGAAGGATTCCATTCAGAAGTTGAAAAACGCGAATGGGATCATCAAGAACGCTTGATGCAGTTAAAGACCAAAAACACCGGTGCACTGCAACAGCACTTGGTGAAGTTTGCTAACTGGGAGAAGAAAAACGCCGCTGAAAAGTCGGACGCGGTATTAGGCTTAGGAGCAGCCGGGTTAAAGGCATTGGGCCAGCAAAGCAAAACCGCCTTTAAAATGTACAAGGCGTTTGCCATTAGCCAGGCATTAATTAAAACGTATGAATCTGCAACCAGTGCGTATGCGTCGCTTGCCCCTATCCCCGTTGTGGGCCCTGCCCTTGGTGCCGCTGCCGCAGCGGCTGCCGTTGCTATGGGCTTACAGCAAGTGCGCCAAATTAAGTCGCAACAGCCGGCGGCGGGTATTGCTCACGGTGGTTTAGACTACGTACCAAATGAAAGCACCTACCTGTTACAACGCGGCGAGCGGGTGTTATCGCCCAAGCAGAACATTGAGGTGAGCGCCATGGCCCGCCACTACAACGCAGGCAACAGAGCAAAATCTGGTGGAGACATAAAGTTCAACATTACAAACCATGTTGTGGTCCAGGGCTCAACAGACGAAGCCAGCGCACAAAGAACCGGAAACGATGTGGCAAATCAAATTAGGGGGCTGATCCTGCAAGACATTCAAGAAAATGGTGTTATTATTCAAAGCATTCGACGTGTGGCTTGATTTATATAGAAGGATAATTATGAGCTTGTGGCTTTGGTTTTTACTAGCAATGTACTCGCTTATATTCATCGCGATATTGATACAAATAAACAGAAAAGCAAAAGAAGATAAGTTCTTAAATTATCTAGGACTGTTCTTGAGCTTTACTGCAGTAATTGTTTTTACTTTCTATTTTAATAGATTTGGCATTGACCCTCGTAATGAAAACTTAAGTGATTGGGTTAGTGTTGCAACATATTTCAATAATGCTTTTAGTCCATTTTTGTTGTTAGCGACTATTGCGTTGCTTTATAAAACTTGGGATTTAAGCAAGAAAGAGTTGAGGGACACTAGAACATTACTTAAAGAACAAATTAGAACGGCTAGGTACCCCACTGAAATTGAGAGTGTTAGGTACAAAATAACTTTGATTAATGAACGTTTGCGCTTAGATTGTACGCATGAATTAAAATGTGAGGGTGGTGACAGACTCTTAAGGTATATTCTTGAAAACCGTCAATCCGAGGTTACAAGATACTTAAACTATCTTACATCAGTATATGCTGAGCAGAATGAAAAGGTAGGTTTAGATTTCGTCGGTAGACTACTCTACTACAAAAAGAATTTTCTTGTAGCAACGCATAACAGTGTGGCGGATGTATTGACTTGCAAGCAACAGCATTTAGCTAATATCCAGATCGAACATGAGCAAATTGATAACAAAGACCCTAAACTTCTCTTTAGGCGATTTATCTCCAATGTTTTATATACTATGTTTCAAAGTCCAAACTCACATTTATATAGTGAATTATTCGTAATAGAGCAGTATAAGGCATTATTAGAAAACATCGTGGCCGAAGAAGACAAAACACTACAACGTATGATGAAAAAGGAAGTAAATTTTTTAATGCTAAGGGAACATAGAAATACACTTGATCATTATGTTGAGCTCACTTCTGAAGCAGACAAGTTATTACTAAGATTTACTCAAATTTAGTAATAAACCATGTAAACCACTTTCCGCCCTCCCCTTGGCTCCATTAGTTTTTACACTCGCTCTAACGATTCGAACACGAGCGATGAGAAATAATGGAGCATCTGCCGCTACCTAAACCCCCTAAATCTTGCGTTTTTAGACTGGTACCCAATAGCCAGTTACACATCAATAAAGCCAATAATGCCTCAGAGGTATTCGACAACGAGGGGGCCTATTGGGAGTTCGAAATTGAATTGACGAACGTACCAGAGACCGATGCGCTTGCGCTCGATGGCTTTTTGGCCGCTTTGCGTGGCAGTGTTGGTAAGTTCTTGATGCATGACTATCGCCGCGAGCAGGAGCATTTAGATACCATCGCGTTTGTTAGTGGTGGTTATCAAGACGGTGCATCGCTTGCGGTTACGAATTTACCACCCGGGCGTATTTACGCGCGAGCCGGTGAAAAAATTCAAATAGGCTCAGGTGCAGCGGCTGAACTAAAAATACTGACCGAAAATGTACTCCCTGCTGCGACTGGCGCGACAATGCTCCGTTTTGAGTCGCCCATGCGCCGTATACCGGCTCATAACTCCCCTGTTTATTTTGTGCGCCCTGCCGGCGTATTTAGGCTTGTTGATAACAAGCAAGGTTTGGCCGATGCCCAATATAAAAATGGTGTGGTCACCAGTTGGCGTATTCGTGGGCGGGAGGCGTTTTAATGGAAGCGGTTAAAAGCTCGCTAATCTCGCGTTTAACAAACGGGAACCCACGTTACTTTGTTGACCTGAAATTTAAGTCAGGCAATTTACGCGTGCACACTGGCGTGGGAGAGCGCCGCTTTTTATATCAAACCTGGTATGGCTTAGGTGCCCTTGGCCAAGTGAGTGAGATACCCGCTAACGATAATAACTCAGTCAGCAATATCCGCCTTTCGCTCACTACTCCCAACCCTTCAATTTTAGGTGAAGTGGCCGCCAATGACCCTGTGGGTGTTGAGGTGGATATATGGCTTGTGGTGGTTGATGAGCAGTACCGCGTTGATGGTTTTCAATTGATTGAAAGTGGCAGTATTGCTGCGTGTAATAGTGAGCGAGGTGCCCTTTCAAAGGTTGAGTTGACGGTAACTGGCGAGTCTCAACGCTGGCAGCAGGCTCGATTGCATCAACGATGGAATGACGCGACGCAAAAAGCCCTTTACCCAGGGGATGAGTTTTTTAACGAGCAAGTCGCTGCGAACCGCACTATTTTACCAGATACCCAACCAGGCAGACGTGTTGGAGGTCGATATGTCGATAAGCAGTAAGCTGCATGCGTATTTAGAAAGTTGCTGGCACAAGCCATTTAAATTTGGCGAGTTTGATTGCTGTTTGTTTGTGGCTGACTGGATAAAGGCCTATCACGGGTTTGACCCTGCCCCCGAGCGCGGTGATTACAGCACGTTTAAACAAGGTTTAAACCTGATTAAAAGTGACTTTAAACACACCTTTGAGACCCGTTTAAACGCTAAACCTATCGCTGTTGACTACGCAGCCAGAGGGGATGTGGCTTTATGTGAGTATGACGGTGAGCTGGTCGGTGGCATTGTTGGCCTTGGTTGTGTGTATTGTGTGTCTGATGAGGGGGTGACTACCCTACCGCTTGATACATTGCGTTACGTTTACCCATTGGAGCAGATCCATGAGTAAAGTGGTAGAGGTAGTCGGCGATGTAGTTGAAGGCGTTTTAGATATTACGGGCGTAGGTGCCCTATTCAGCGGCTTAATGCCAGACCAAACTCAGCCTGAGCAAGACGTTGCGACGCTTGCTAAGGGGTTACAAAAAGGCATTGATCAGCCCAGGCGTATTACCTTTGGCCGTGACCGTGTTGGTGGTGTGATAGCACACCAGGCCACAGTAACACGCGGCGAAAAAGAATTCATTCAGCTGATTGTGCTGATTAACGGTGCCCCCATCGATGCGCTGGAAGGTGTGTTTATCGCCAATAAACCGCTAACGGAATACCCCACTGGCACCTATGACTACGCCGTTGCAGACGGACGTCATCGCCGTGCACTGCAGCTAGCAGTGCAACGCATGGAAGGCTGGACCGACAAACATATTGGCTATGACCAAGCGCACATTTACATAGAACTTGAAAACAACCGAGAAGTGTTCCCGGATGGCATCAATGACTGTGAGTTTTTAATTCGTGGTGCACGGGTTTGGGACCCACGTGATACAAGTCAAGACCCTGATGATAGAAACACCTGGACCTGGTCACAAAATGCTGTGCTATGTACCCTGCACTACGTTAGGTTTTATGGGGCGAACCAAGTGCCAGCAAGCCAGTTGCCCATGAATTGGTGGATAGCTGCTGCTAATGTGTGTGATGAAGAAGCTGAATACACCGATAGCCAAGGTGTAACTCACAAAGAGCCCCGCTATACGGTTAATGGCACCTTTGCATTCACCTCACGGCCATTGGAAGTTTTACAGCAGTTAGAACGCAGCTTTGCCGGAAAAGTTTTCAGGCAGATGGGCCAGTGGTACGTTCGCGTAGGCGCTTGGTATGGTGCCCCCACCTACACCGTCACCATGGCGGATGTGTTGGGCGATGTAAAAATTAAATGGCACGCCGATTTACGTGAGCGTGCCAATACTGTGCGAGCGCAGTTTGTTGACCCCAAACAAAACTATGAGCGCACAGATGCTCCACCTGTGATTGCAGAGCCTTATTTAGAGCAAGATGCCCAGCCACTAGAGCAAACGCTATCACTCCCATTTGTGCGCAGCAGCGCTACAGCCCAGCGATTAGCGGCAATACAACTAGAGCAAACACGCTTAGGTGGCATTGAGTTGCCTTTAAGGCACACAGGCCTAAGTGCGGCAGTTGGCCGAACCATTACGGTTAACATACCCGAGTATCATATAAACAATAAAATTTACCGTGTAATAGACCGTCGCTTCAGACTCGACCGTGGCGTGACTATCCGATGCATAGAAGACGGCCCAGGGATTTGGGCCGATGGCCTTGTGCCTGGTGTTGAGGATTTAACGCCTAATACGGATTACGTGCCTGGGCAATTAAAGCCAGTAAAAACATTAAGCGTAAGTACTCGTGAAGATGGGTATTTGATGCTTTCGTGGGAATACGATGCCATAGAAGCGGTTGAGCACTTTAGTGTGGTTGTGTATGAAGTAATAGAGCCGGATCTAGAAGCCGACCCAGAAGCTGAGAATGAATACATTAAAGTGCACTCTCAACGGGTGAATTACATTGAAGCGGTTTTACCACCGCTGAAAGTTGGCACCTATCAAGCATCTATTTCAGCGGTGAATGTTTTGGGCAAAGGTAGTGTGCCCAATGCCATTGTGTTTAATCTAGATGTTCCTTCAACACCGAGTATTGACATCGAAACCACTGAAAATAGCGCCACTCTCGTTGCTGATATTGGCGACGCCGTTGGTGTTCAAGCTGAGTGGGTGTGGATTGGATTGCTAGATGAGCCCAGCCCCCAAGCCGCTGTTCGCACGCCTATTCTTACAAAGAATAATTTAGCTCCTGACACACACTATGCCGCCAAGTGCCGCGCAGTGACGCCTAAAAATAAAAGCGCTTGGGCAGAAGTAATTGTCAGCACAAAAGAACCCAAAGCACCTGTTGAAGTGGTTGATCTTGTTTTTAATTTATCGCAGCAAGCCACGTGGACTGCGATGGCATCGAATTGGTTGCCCCCTAACCTCACTAATATCGTAGCAATTGAAGCCATTGACAAAATCTCCAAACAAATTTTATCCGAACGATTGCTCAAGGTGCACTTAGAGCCAAACAGTGGACTAATTAGCATTGAAGTTGATGAACAGACTCAAGCTAATTCAATTGAACTAGCAATTGACGGTGAAGGAACAAATCATCTGGCAATTACTGCGATGTTCGATGGCGTGCTGAGTCGTCAATCTTTTGATGCTATGGGCGTATCTGTTGATGATATTAATAAAATTAAAGAAAACTTGGATGCGGTAGATGCCGTCGCTGAATCTATTTTAGAGCAAGTTATTGCGGATAACGCGGCGCTGGTTGCTAACTTACAATCTCGTGATGAGTTTAATAAAAAAACAAGGGCCATCATTGCTCGCATTGATGAAGATGGTTCTATTACTCAAGAGCAAATATCTTTACTGCAGTCTTCGTTAGCAAACGCGTCTGCAACACTACAAGATTTAGAGAGTAGAGTTACGGCTGAAGATGCTGCAATTAGTGAACGTATTTCTCTGTTAGCTGATGAGGTTGTCGAGAACCAATCACAAATAAAAACAGTTGAGCAAACTTTAGCAACTGAGACTGAAGCCGCAGCGCTTAGAATGTCGGATATTGAGTCAAGTGTTGGGAACAATAGCAATAAAATTCTAAGCATCGAGCAAACCATGGTCAATGAAGATGCTGCGCTTAGTGAACGTATTTCTGATCTGACAGCTGAGGTTAGCGATAATAAGTCTCAAATCACAACAGTCGAACAAGCTTTAGCGACAGAAACTGAAGCTTCATCACTTAGAATGTCGACTATTGAGTCAAACGTAGGCAATAACAGCAGCAAAATAGTCAATATTGAGCAGACCAATGCAACACAGAATGAAGCCAATGCGCAGCGATTCAGTTCTATAGAGTCCAGTGTTGGTGAAAACTCAGGTAAAATTGAAACGGTTGAACAAACCATGGTCAATGAAGATGCTGCGCTTAGTGAACGTATTTCTGATCTGACAGCTGAGGTTAGCGATAATAAGTCTCAAATCACAACAGTCGAACAAGCTTTAGCGACAGAAACTGAAGCTTCATCACTTAGAATGTCGACTATTGAGTCAAACGTAGGCAATAACAGCAGCAAAATAGTCAATATTGAGCAGACCAATGCAACACAGAATGAAGCCAATGCGCAGCGATTCAGTTCTATAGAGTCCAGTGTTGGTGAAAACACGGGTAAAATTGAAACGGTTGAACAAACCATGGCTAGTGAGAATGCAGCGCTTAGCTCTCGAATCGAACAACTCACATCGCAAGTGGGTGATAATTTTGCGCATCTTCAAAGCTATTATTACACTGCTGTTGATACAGACACCGCCATATCTGCGTCCAAATTTGAGCTACAGTCTCAAATAGATAGCAACCTAGCCTACCTAAATAACCAGTTTTACACTAAGTCTGAATCTGATGGAGCCATCACTAGTGCAATAACTACTCTATCTACTCAGATTGACGGCCAAGTTACAGCAGTAAACCAGCGAGTGAATAGTGCTGAGAGTGATATTTATGGCAACTACCTCGCTATTAATTCATTACAGCAAACTGCTGGGAACTTAGATAATGGTCTAAGCGCCCTTAATGTCCGTGTTGGAAGTGTAGAAACAACCGCTGAGGGAAATGCGGATGCTATTCAGAGTCTTACTAGCCGCGTTACCAATGCTGAAAATGATACTGCTAGTGCACACCTAACATTGAGTGCCCATACAAATCAACTTGGTGAATTAGAAGCGAGAGCAGAAATTGGGGTTAGCCAAAACGGTTTTATAACTGGCATGAATGTAACGCCAGGCAAAGTTAGGTTCAAAACAAATGTATTTGAACTTTATGGTGAAAACGGCAAAGCAGTTTGGTTTGACCTAAACGAATCAGCATTTGTATTCGATGGGCTCGGGAATTTTAATCAAGGGCTGTCGAGTCAGTTCCTAAATGCATTTATTAATATAGGGCGTTCTGGCTTTATAAAACAGTCTGGTCAAGTAAAACTTGGTGTAAACAGTACCTTTATTAATGTTAACGATGGTTATGTTGGCGTTAGGGCGAAAGATATAACGTTTGATGGTTCCGGCTTTAGTGGCACTAGGCATGTGACATTCAACGCCGTAAAAGTTTTAATCAGTGATATTTCGTCATTTCAATCAAATACAACAATTCGAGCTCATGGCGGTGGTGGGGCTAACTATGATTTTTATGCCGTCAACGGGGCTTATGGTCCATTTACTGGCGCGCATGAAGTTTTGCTTCAATCCTCAGCAATGCCTCAACCTCAAGTTGGAGATTTAATAAAAAATAAGTCTCATCTATTCAATGCGAATGTTTCAAACACGATGTCGTTTGGAGAAATAACATCTCAAGACTTTGACCCCGCTGTGATAGGTGTATTTGTTGGAAAGCGTGAATTATCAATAGAGCAGCCAGCAGGGTTAATTAATCTTGAAGAGTGGTATCAGCTTGCATATGAATATGAGCTCGCAACGGTCAATGCCTTAGGTGAAGGTACTATGAATGTCTGCGGTCAAGGTGGCGATATCAAAATAGGCGACTTACTTTGTTCGAGTTCTATGCCTGGTAAAGCAATGAAACAGCCAGACAATTTGGTGAAAAATTACACCTGCGCTAAAGCATGGCAAACGGTTTCATTTTCAACACCTAATGAAACTGCACAGATCGCAGTTGTTTATCTAGGAGCATAATATAGTGGCTTACAGTATCGGAACCATATCTATTAAAGAACATACCAACACAATATCTGGTAATGGTACTTACTTTGTTCAAGTTGCCAAAGCTCAAAAGGCAGATCTATTGTTTGTATGTTTCGAGGGTAAAGACCGCATTCTTCAGATAGTGAATGTGCTTGATGATTCAACGCTACAAGTAAAGCAATTGGATGGCTCTGCATTTAAACCCAATTCTTCAGCGTCGTCTTTAAAATATGGACTTGTACAAAATTTTAAGGACACAGTTACTGCAAAACTGGCGCAGCGTGTAGCAGATTTACAAACCCAGTGGTTTACACGTGAACAACAAATAACAGGATGGTTTGAATCCAGAGATGACACTTACCCGGCTACAAGCTTTTTAGGTGAGCAAATCGATATACCAACCCCTGCAAAAATAGCAGCATTAGCTCAAGTAGCCATGGAAGCCAGCGACCAACTTTCACAAATGGCTAGTGTTATAGAACAAAACCAAGCGTCCTTGGCCACGGTTGAGCCAAGACTTACTAGCTTTGAGTCTCAATATCTAATTGCTATAAGCGCAAATGCCAACATTAATGACAAGTACAATCAAGTAATTGAAACAAAGAACTCCTTAGAGTCTTTAGCTGCAACTCTAGCATTACAAAGTAATGCTGTGATTGACGTTGGTGAGCAAGTTACATCAGATAAAGACCAAGTAATTTTAAGTACTAAACATGCAGCAGCATACAGCGCATTATGCACACTTTCGACACAGCTAATGATGAGCAACACAAGCAGGATAAAAGCAGCCTTTGAAGCTGTGCTTGATGGCACTCTGACAATTGAACAAATTAACAATCTATTCTGAGGTAAAAATGATAAATCCAGGCACAATTGATGGCGCAGTCACTGCATTAAACGAAGTGGCTACAGCTCACCGAGATCTGCAAGCTACTTTCCAAAATAAGCAGGGAGAAATAGACGATAAGTATGTAGAACTTCAAATAATTGCAAAGGACGGCTATCGAAAGGCGGTCGAGCATAACTCAGGTGGTCGAAACACGGTGATTTATGATGCTCAGGGAAACCCTAATATCATGTGTGTTATTCCTCGCTTCAATGTAGAAGACTTAGGATTAACCGAGCTCGAGCTTGGCACAGGCGTTCACCCTGCATTTGTGACGAACGGAGCGCCTCGCGGCGAAATCCTTATCGGCAAATATCTGGCATCAGCGACAACCAACGGCTCAGCCGTTATCGGCGGTTCTCAGCCGAGAACCTCAGTAAACTACGACACTGCAAAGCAGCTTTGCACACAGAAGGGTGAAAACTGGCACCTTATGTCTATCCACGAATGGGCAGCTATAGCGCTCTGGTCTCTGGCTAACGGTACCGTACCTCGTGGCAATACAAACAATGGTCGTAGCCACGAGGCGAAGTGGGAAACCGCTCGCCGTGCCGACAATGGATTACCCGGTGATACTAGCGGTACTGGACGAACCGACACAGGCAAGGGGCCGGCAACATGGAACCACAATCATACAGAGTTCGGCATATGCGACCTAGTCGGAAACGTGTGGGAATGGATTGATCAGATGAAATTAGACGACGGTCAAATCCTAACTACGCTGGATAACAATCCGACGGTTACTGAGGCTAACTGGCACGATCATCAAGCCTATTTTGATTCAACATCTGACAACCAAAGCGGAGTCGGAAACAATGGCTCACCATTACTTAGCAACGAGGTAACAAAGCGCAACGGACCTGCAAATGACGATAGTCACGACTATCCGTACTTGCACGACCTTCACTTTGCTGCGATCACAAAGACTGCTGAGTATGTACCCAACGAACTTTTGCGTAGATTGATGATTGAATCTGCAACTGAAACTACCGTTACAGGTGGCCTTTGGTGTCGAAACTATGGTGATCGATTTCCTCTTCGTGGAGGTAACTGGGTATATGGATCGCTTTCCGGGCTAGGTTCTCTATATATTAACTTTGCTAGGTCGCTTTCCGACAGCAGTATCGGTTTTCGTCCTGCTTTTTTTGCGTAGCTTTTAACTTATTCATTACATCGTGCACTGTACTAGAGCTTTAAATAGTGTCTAGTTATAAAACGGAGATATTAGATAGCTAAGCCGCATCCAGTCGGGCTATGAAAAACTACAGCCTCTTACAAGGCCTAGCCTAATCAACCATGCCGGCAATTCAAACATAAAAAAGGCTCTTTATGTTGAGCCATTCAGGAGAACATCAGATGTTTAGATATATTTATCAAAGTCAATGTCACACTGATACGAGTTCAGAATACATGGACTCACTGGGTATGAGCCAAGAGCAAATTGAATCAGTGAAACAGCAAAAAGCTTTTGAGGCTACTCAAAATATAGAAAAGCGTTTAGAAGCTTATCGTGCCGAGTCAGACCCTCTCTTTATGGAGTTTCAATACGATAAAACGCCTGAATCTGAGAAAGTATGGCGCGATAAGGTTGATGAGATAAAATCTCGATACCCTATTTAAAAGAACCGAACGGATGGTGTTTAAAGGTTAAAAAAAACGCTTGCCTGCGAGATCTAAAAATAAGTGTATTTTTTTCTAAATTTTCGCGCCGCATTACAACAGGACGACCGACGCTTGTATTCGTCAAAGGAGTCCAAAATGACATTTAAAGATTTACTATTTAGAGCTGGATTTATGAATTTCGGAAAGTTGAACCGCAAAGCTGCGACTGAATTTTTGCATGTGACAGAACGCACGCTCGATAGATGGATTAAGGAAGATTGTCCCTGCCAACGAGCCGTCGACCTATTAAACGTTAGAATTAATGGCACTATCTCGATTCGGCCTGAATGGGATGGTTTTTATATTTGCCGTGAGGGCCGCTTGGTTACACCTCGAGGAAATAAATACCATCCAGACTACATAAATAAACTGGACTTTTTACAAAGATCAATGAGATACCAAGAAAGCCAAGTGGCCTCTCTTGAGCAGCAAATTGAATATTTAAATGACCTTGTTAAATCTTCTGAGCAACTAAAATCAATTGGGAATGAACTTATCAAGATGAGTGATCAATTCAGGTTTAGGGATGCTATGTTGAAATACAATAAAAGCAAAAAGATAGGATAACATAGTTTTTAAAGCCCTAACGGGCTTTATTTGGCAACTGATTTGAGTAGCGCATTAAATCTAAAAACTTTATATCAAGATCAAATATTTTATTGTTTCTTAATATAACTTTTAACTCATCCACTGGTATTTGGGTATCCCCAGCACAAATAGAGCCGTTCCATCTAGTAAGTAAAAGGGCTTCAACAGAATCATTTTTTAACCCCCAAGAATCAACTATAAAGTAATTAAGAAAATTAATAACTGACTTCAAAGCTTTTAAAGCGTCTGATGATTCCAATGGATATGAAATATAAGGTTTATTATTATTTGTTTTAGAAAATGTAGGTTGCTCCTCATGGAGAAATGTATCGTAAAAATCACAGTATTCTGTTTTAACAACAGTTTCTTTAATTACCTCTCTTGGATGTACCAAGTTATTTCTAAACTTCCGTAAGTTATCAACTTCTTGATATTGAGTACATTGTTTTGCAATTTTTTTATCCTGATGATATTCAAGAATGAGGTTAAACTTTTCAAGTGTAGGAAACTTATCCAACTTACTTTCAATCATTGGACTTAATTCAATTGATTTAATGAAAGAGTTTGCAGAAGCCTCTAATACAGTCCAGCTTGATAAAATACTGGCTGAAACAAGGCTTGATTTTACTATACTTTCCTTTTCCTCCAATGATAGTTCATACAATGTCATAGAGTTTGCGAGTATTGTTAAAAAAGGGCTTTCTACTATGACTACGCTTTTCTTTTCCATTTATCACTCTTTTATTAGAAAACTTCACCTATTAATAAATAATTTTTATCAAGGTGGTGTGTTGCAATTGTTTGTTAGCGATGCACTGCGCGCAGAATTAGATATATAAAAAGGCTAGCACCTGAGTGTGCTTGCGTTAACCATCAAGGGGCATGCCCCTTAATTATCCCCTACTCTTGTTAGCATCTATGTTACCTTTCGCATCTTACCAGTTTTTAAGCTTCTTGCCATATACGGTATGTGGTCTTGGTGCTCAACGAGGAAATCAATCATTTGTTTTACTTCAACTTCTGATTGGTTGGGGATCCAAAGAGTCACCTTTTTAAGTCCCCTGTCCTTTTGCTTTTGTTCATAATGTTGGTTGCGTTTTTAATGGTGTCACCAGTGACGGGGTGTATGTGAGGCTTTCCCCTGCGAGGTCTCCCCCCATAAATGGGGCCCCCCTCACAGGGCAAAGCGTTGGTGGTGTTATTCCGTTGTAACGGGGGCGCTTGGCATGGCGTCTTGTGGCATCATTTCAATTTTGGGGGAATCGCAGGTAATGAAGTCGTGGTATTGGCTCTTCCACGCAATTTCTATCATGCAGCCTGACCTCACTGTGACGTCATAGCCTGCTAAAAACAAATCCCTGAGTGTCATTTCAAAGATGAGTTGGCCGTTTTGGCTGGCGCCAATGTAGTAGTCCTTTTTGATGCGGTTTCTATCGGTGTATTCCGCCCAGCCGTTTATGTGCAAACTCACTTTATGAAATGGGTGTTTGGCTTTGGGTGGCTCAGGTTCTTCGGGCACGTAAGGTCTTTGGTAATGGGTTTGCGTTGGTTGTTGGTCTTGGCCAGCTGGGTTCGGTGGTAGGTTTTGCACTGAATTTCGTTGTGTTTGGACTTGGCCAGTGGCGGGCGTTGGTGTTTGTTCTTGATTTGATCCTTTTTTGCTTGGTTCGCTGTTAATGGCCATGATTAAGATAAACACGAACAAGGCGAACATGACCCCTGCCCCTTTGATAAACCAGTTATCCCACCATTTCTTTACGTCGGCGGGCGCGGCTTCTTTGATGGCGGTATCGGACTTAGTATGCGAAGAATAGAACTTAAAATACTTGGCTTCATAGTGGCGTTCATGGGTAGCCACGACCGTAGCATTGGATGCGCTTGCGCCGTCATGCACTTTTAAGATGTACTGGTCATCTTGCCCCAGCATGGATTTCTTAATGGCACGGTAGTGGTTCGAGACTAAATCACGTATATCACGGTTAATCTTTCGAAAGTTTTGTGTGATAAGCATGATGTCAAAGCCATAGTGCCGGTGCATTTCATAGAACTGGATCAACTCTTTATCCGTGCCCTGCTGCGGTAAGCAAAGCTGGCATTCGTCAATAAAGAAGTAAACGCGGTTGCCCTGGTCATTTTGCCAGTCCTGGTATTGCAGGTAATGTTCCTTTTTGGAGAATGGACGCTCACCGCCGTAGTTATGAAATTCGCCGTCGATGACTTCGATTAAGTCACGGCAATAGTCACCATAGATTGAGCAAAAGTGGTCAATGTTCAGAGGTAGATTAGTGACCACCTTGCGGCGGTGTTGGGTGACGGTTGGAATGATATGCCTTACTACGGCCTCGTAGCTTTTGCCGCCCCCTGTTTTACCTGATATTCCGTGTATCATGATTAGCTCCCTAGCCGAGTAAATGGAATGAGTTGAAGTAAAAAGCGTATGGTCAGTGACGTAATTATCATGCCCATGGCCTGACCCAAGCCCGAGGCCGTGGCAAAGTATTGGGTGGTTGGGGGAATGGCGTTGATGTATTGCGCCACGTTTAAGCCATCGAATAACGTACCGAGGCCATCGAGTATGACAATGATTAAGTCCAAAAATGATTCCATGAGCCAAAAGAGAATGTCTTTGAGTGCATCAAAGAACGTCAGCATCATGGAATAAACAAACAGTTTGAAGTCTTCCCACGTTTGAACAAGCCAAGCTAGCATCGTCTTATCCTCCAAATATGATGCGTCTGCACAGGAAGGCCGCCGTGACTAAGATGCAGATTTTGATAAAGGCCATCACGGTGGCACTGGGGAGTGGTATGTCTTTACAGCCATAATTCATGTATTGGCCAAGGTTAAAGCAAATGCGGTTATCAGGCGCAGCGCCGCCACCCGTGAATTTGAATTGTTGGATAAATTGCGCCGCTTCGGTGCTTTTTAGTGACTCGGCTTTTTCATCCCACACACCTTGAAAGCCGTCTTCGTATTCGGATTCCCAAAAGCTGGTCGCGTTGGCGGGGTCAAACATGGTGGGGTCGCCCTTTTTGGTCACAGAGCCAAGAATTGCCGCTAAGAGTTCAGCCAGTTCGGAGTCACTATCGGGGCAGTCGTCGCCCTCACATGGTTGGTCGCCATCACCACCGTCTGAGCCATCATCGCCACCTGAGCCATCATCGCCACCTGAGCCATCATCGCCGCCCGAGCCATCATCGCCGCCCGAGCCATCATCGCCGCCCGAGCCATCATCGCCGCCCG
>NZ_JBLWMW010000007.1:0-192 GCF_048515945.1 Pseudoalteromonas 'SMAR' | reverse complement strand
AGCCGTCATCACCGCCTGAGCCGTCATCACCACCTGAGCCGTCATCACCGCCTGAGCCGTCATCACCACCATCCCCATCGTCGTCACCACCGGAATCGTCGCCGTCGGGTTCTTCTATGCACTGGGTTACTTCTTGGTTGCCGTATTGTCTTGGTAAGGAGTATTGGCCGTTTTGGGGCATCTTACTGCATT